>CANROP010000101.1 GCA_947632265.1 uncultured Bacilli bacterium | reverse complement strand
GATATATAAAGTTATGAATTTGAGGATATCAGAATCATAACTTTATTCAAAACGGGATTTCATAATAATAATTAACATATTAATAATTAATTCTAGAACCTCTTGAATTTTAAAAAATATTATAGTATATTAATTATAATAGTAGGAGGATTAAAATGATAAATTGGTCTGATGTAGATTTACTTGAAAAACAAAAAAAAGAAAAAGAAATAGAACTAAATACTTTATTAAAATCATCTAACTTTTCTATAGATAAAGTAAATGAACTTAAATCAGACATTTTATACTTAAATAAACAAATAAAAAAAATAGTTGGATCTAACGAATTAAGTAGACAAAAAGAAATAAAGATAAAAAAATCTAATGAAAGAAGATTATCTAATTATTATGCATTTAAAGAAAGATATAAAAAAATTAGTAGGATTAGTTCTTCTATTAAAAAATTTAATAGTGTAATAGATAGTTATCAAAACGATTCTAATTTAGTAAGGGTAAAGATGTAGAATGGAAGTACAAAAAGAAGCTTTTAATGGACTTATGGAATATTATAAACTATTACCTATAGAAAATAAAAGAATAGAAATTATAAATGAATTAGAAGAACTTATATCTAATTATACAAAGTTATGTACAAAATTAGGTGTTGTACCAGATATGACTTTAAATAAAGAAATGCTTAATATAAATAATAATAATTTAAAAGAAGAAGATTTTCTTCATGCAATATATGCATATATAAATGCACTAGAAGATATAAGTGCTCAGTTTATAGATAAAATATCAGATGTAATAAATAAATATTAGTAAAAGAATAAGAGGTGTATTCATGAATATAAATGAATATTTAGAAAAAATTAATCAAATAGAACTTTCAATTAAAAAATTAGAAGAATTAAAAAGTAGTAATGAATATACTGATAGACTAATTAGAATTAATGAATTAATAGAAGAAAACTATAAAAAATTAGATTATTATAAAAAAATAGTAAATAATTATAATATAGAAGATAAATCATTAAGTATTATTGATATTGAATTAAATTTATTAGATATATCAAAAATAGATAGTTTATTAAAAGATTATTCTATTATGTTTAATGCTTATAATGAAGAAGTAAAAACTTTAATAGATATAAATTCATTATTAAGAAAATTATATTTTGAAACTGATTTATATAATAGATTAAGCAGTGAAGAATATAAAGAATGGTATGAAAAAGATATACCTAATAAATTAAAAATAGAATTTACTTTTGAACAGTATGAAGAAGATATTAATAGATTAAAAGATACTAAATTAAAAGAGATGAATAAACTAATTTCAGATAAAATTGATGAGTTTTATGCACATTTATATTATTTTATACAAATTAAAAATGATATAGTAATAGAACTCATAAAAAAATCTAATGAATTAGAAAACAAAATAAATGATTATGAAAATAATTTTAATGAATTAATTAAAAGTTTACAAGATATAGATCCTCTTTTAAATAGAGATAAAAAAACATATGAAGATATAATATGTGCACTTAAAACAAATTCAGAACAGGGATATTTATTATATGTAGTAAATGATTATTTAAGTAAAATTAATTTTAGTGAAGAAGAAATAAGTTTTATAAATAAAGGATTAAGTTTAAATCAAGAAGAAATATATAATAATTGTGATAAAAAGTATGAACCTAAATATGAATTAGATATAGAAAAACCAAAATTTATTATAAATTATTGTGATGATTTAATAGAACAAGATGTAATAAATATATGGAATCCAAATAGTAATTTAGAATCATCTATTAATGAACTTAGAAAATATTTAAAAACTACTAGCGGTATTTTAGCTTTAAGTAAATCATTAAATAGTGATAATATTCATTATGATAGTGAGGTAAGGATTAATGAAAGATAAAGTATTAAGACTAAAAGATGGAAATATATATTATATATTAGATGAAATTATAAATGAAGATAGAAGATTTATATTTTCAGTTTTATGTGATTATGAAACTATAAAAAATGATTATTATATATTAGAACTTGTTATGGATAATGGAAAATTAATAACTAAATCAGTTATAGATGAAGAAATATTATATAATATTAAAAAAATTTTTCTTGAAAAAATGTTAAAATCATGATATAGTTTAATAGTACGGATAGTACAATAGAGAAAGGAAAGAGGTAAAAGTTATGAATAGAACAAATGTTCGTACGGGGGGGGGGCATTTTTAGTATATAGAAATGGCTTTACCCTAATAGAGCTTTTAGCAGTTATAGTTATACTAGCAATAATAGCTCTAATAGCTACTCCAATAGTATTAGATATAATAGAAAGTACTAGAAAACAAGCAACATTAAGAAGTGGAGAATTATATTTAAGAGGAGTAGAACAAGAAATATTAAATAGAAATATAGTAGAAGAATTTAATCCAAAAAGTTGTAAAATACAAAGTGATGGAAATTTACTATGTGATGAAACATATGAATTAAAAATAGAAGCAAGTGGACAAAAACCAAGTAGTGGAGATATAACATTAGAAAATGGGAAAATAACAGATGTAAGTAACATGAAATTAAATGACTATGAATTAGAAACAGATAATGATAATAAACTAAGAATAAAAGATGGAACATATATAAAAGATAAAACGGCTCCAGAAATAACATCAGTAAATGCAAATAGTATAACAACAAGAGGAGCGACAGTAACAGTAGAAGCACAT
>CANROP010000100.1 GCA_947632265.1 uncultured Bacilli bacterium | reverse complement strand
ATAAAAATCACTATGAAGCCTTATAAATACTAGGCTAAATGGCGATTTTTTGCTTTATTAAGTGCGAAACTCGGGTTTATAGTTCCTAATAGGAATGTATCAAATTTAGATAATTTAAAACAAAAAATTGATTTAAAATGTAAAGAAATGCTTGCTGAAAGATCTATTCCAAGTGAGTATGAATTTATTGAAGAATTACCTAAAACAGATTTAGGTAAAA
Organism: uncultured Bacilli bacterium; assembly: GCA_947632265.1. GTDB lineage: Bacteria > Bacillota_I > Bacilli_A > RF39 > UBA660 > UMGS1613. The sequence continues at coordinate 2,526 of CANROP010000100.1, read as the reverse complement.
TTAATTATGATTTATTGGAAAAACAAGAAGAGAAACAAAAAATTTTAAAAAAATAGTTGATAAACTATTTTTTTTGAAATCGTGATATAATATAATTACATTAAAGAAAAGTAGAGGTGTTGCAAATTGAATTTTGGAATTTCATTTTCAAGTTTAAGCATTTTTTATAGTATTTTATTAATTAAAAATTTTTTTAATAAAAAGAGAATAAATAGTTATGAAACTAAATTATATGGATGGTTAGTTCTTACAAACTTTGCAGGTTTGATTTTAGCAATTATGTGCTATTTCGGCGTTTTATATTCCGATACTTATCCAATTTTTGCTTATATTATATCAAGAGGTTATTTGGTATATTTAACTTCATGGATAATAATTTTAACAATTTACGTAATGATGATTTCTACAAAATCAAAGAATTTAAGTTTGTATTTCAAAAATGTAAAAATTATAATGTTAATTATTGGTTTATTAGCTTCTACTGTTACATATATATTACCATTAGAGTATATTAATAAAAATGGATTAGTTTATTCCCAAGGTGCAGCAGCCAATTTCACCTTTTTAATAGGCGGAGTGCTTGAGGTTGTATGTTTCATATATATGATAAAAAATTATAAAAAATTGAAATCAAAAAAATATTATCCTATTATATTTTATATGACAGGCGGAACAGTTGTTATGCTAATACAAAAGTTTTGTCCAGGATTGCTATTAATGACGTCTGCAGAAACTTTTGTAACATTTTTAATGTATTTTACAATAGAAAATCCCGATGTTAAACTTATTAACGAGTTAGAACTAGCTAAAAATCAAGCTGAAAAAGCAAATAGAGCTAAAACTGATTTTTTAAGTAGTATGTCACACGAAATAAGGACTCCATTAAATGCTATAGTAGGCTTATCAGAAATAATTAAAACAAGTGATAATTTAGATGAAATACATGAAGATGCTAATGATGTTGTTATGGCATCCCTTAATTTACTTGAAATAGTTAATGGAATACTTGATATTAGTAAAATTGAAGCAGATAAGATGGAAGTTATAGAAACTAATTATAGTTTAAAAGAAACTCTAGAGGAATTAAAAAAATTAACTGAGATTAGAATAGGGGAAAAAGATATAGAACTAAGATGTAATTTTGCAGTTGATTTACCAGATAATTTATATGGGGATAAAGGAAAAATTAAACAAATTGTTACTAACTTACTTACAAATGCAGTAAAATATACAGATAAAGGTTATATAGATTTTGATGTAAGTTCTATAAATGAGAAAAATTGTTGTAAATTAAAAATATCCGTATCCGATACGGGTAGGGGAATTAAAAAAGAACAAATGGATAAGTTATTTACTAAGTTTAATAGACTTGAAGAAGATATGAATACTACAATAGAAGGAACTGGACTTGGGCTTGCGATTACTAAATCACTAGTAGAACTTATGGGTGGAAATATAGTAGTTCATTCAACTTACGGAGAAGGATCAAAATTTACTGTTTTTATAAGTCAAAAAATATCTGATGGGGTAATTTTAAATGATAGTGATGATGAGATTATAACATTTGATAATAAAAAAGTATTAATTGTTGATGATAATAATTTAAATATAAAAGTTGCTAGTAAAATTTTAAAAGAATTTAATTTAATTATTGAAAGTGCTTATAGCGGTCAAGAATGTTTGAATAAAGTAAAAGATAATAATTATGATTTAATACTCATGGATATTATGATGCCTAAAATGAGTGGGGTAGAAACACTTAAAAAATTGAAAGAAAATTCTATTAATACACCTGTAGTTGCTCTTACTGCTGACGCTATTCAAGGGCAATCTAATAAATATATAGAAGTAGGATTTAATGATTATTTATCTAAACCAATACAAAAAAACGAACTAAAAAGAGTGCTTAATAAATGTTTAAATGGAATAGTAGAAAATAATGTAAAAGAAATTGATAACGATATTCATAAAGTTTCACAAATTAAAGATGAAGATATTGAATTATTAAATAAAAAATTAGAAGAGGTAGATATGAATAATAATGAAAAAAATAATGCTTTAAATATTCAATATTTAAAAGAAAATGATATAGATGTTGATGCATCTTTAGAATTACTTGGAGATATTGATATGTATAATGAAACATTAAATACTTTTATTAATGAATCTAAAGAAAGAATACAAAGATTAGAAAAATATAAAAGTGAAAAAAATATGAAAGACTATTCAATTGATGTACATGCTATGAAAAGTGACAGTAAATATCTAGGATTTAAAAAATTAGCTGAAATTTCATATGAACACGAAATGAAGTCAAAAGAAAATGACATTAATTATGTATTAGAACATTATGATGAATTATTAAATGAGTATAATAGAATTATAAACATTATTGGTAAATATTTAAGATTAAAATAATTTTAAAATAATTTTTTCTATTAAATTACATGATAGTGTAATTTTTTGTCGGGAAATTTCATCATAGAGGATGTGCTAGGCTATGGAGAGAATCATAGGTAGGACTAG
>CANROP010000099.1 GCA_947632265.1 uncultured Bacilli bacterium | reverse complement strand
AACATCTTTATATCCTAGTTTTATTTCAGCAATTGCATATTCACCATCATTAAATTCTAATATCGCATCTGCTTCTAGTCCAGTTATTATATCTCTGAAATGAAATAAATTTCCACCTAAATAATCCATATATATTCTTAAGTCTCTTTCAACTAAGGCTTCAAACATAAATCCAAATGTTTTGGGATCGTTTATTAGTTTATCTCTTGTTAAATCTAAACAACTACATGCTAATGATGGATCTGTGAAGTGTCTTTTTACTGCTTTTCCTAGTCGCTCTTTAGATCTATAATTTTCGCTGTATGCGTTTTGATTTTCTGTTATATGAAGTCTATTTAATACATCTAAATAATCATCAATAGTGATTCTGCTTTCTATAATTTCTTTCTCATTTGAATGCTGCTTTATATCGCTTAGTAATGTCTTTTTATTAACAATAGTCGATTCATTACGTGCTAAACTTTTAAGTAGCATCCACATTTTGTTTTTATCTCTTTTTTTATCATCATGAATATCTTTGTCTAAGATTGCTTCTATGTAACTTTTAGGAATAATTCCAATCTTATCTTCAGAAGTTTTAATATTTGAAGGCCATCCACCACGTATTATTAAATTTGCTAGAGTCTGTAATGTAACTTTGTCGTTTAATCCGTTTTTAAATTTACCATTTAATAAATCTGTTATTGAAACCTTACCAGTAGAATCACCAGATTCAAATAAACTCATTGTATGCATTTGTATTTTACCAATTCTACCTGCCCCAGAGTGATGTATTTTTTCTCTTTGATCTTTATCTGATAGTTTAGTTGAACATGTTAATATATAATTTCCTTTTTTCGTTGTATCATCGCATTTTCTTCTTATAGCATCCCATACTTCTGGAATTAAATTCCATTCATCAATTAGTTCTGGTCTCTCTTCGTTTAAAATTAAATCTAGACTTAATCTCGCTTTTTCTTTAGTATCTTCTTCATCTAAGAGAACCATACTATTAGCTTGATTTAAAGAAGCCCATGTTTTCCCACACCATTTTGGGCCTTCAATACTTACTGCACCGAAAATTTCTAAATATTCTTTTATTTTTTTGTCGACTAATCTATCCATATATTCTTTTTTTCTTAAAGTCATTTTTATTCCTCACTTTCTACGTTATATTTTACTATATATTATTATCTTTTTCAACATACAATATACATTTTTTAACTGATTTGATATACATTTTCTAACAATTTTAATATACATTTTTTAAAACCATACAAAAAGATAAAAGGAAATTCCTTTTATCTTCCATCAAAGGCTCTAGCTCCTATTATTATAACAAGAAGGATGAATAATACTAATATTATAGCAGCTCCGTATCCAGCACCATAGCCGTATCCGCCACCGTTGTTGCAACCGCTATTGCATCCTCCGTAAGGGAATCCACCGTATCCTTGATATCCACCGTAGTAATACATATAAACCTCCAATCTAGTCAATATATATTATTATATTATATCGTTTTTGTTTATTTAAAATACCTAGTTATGTTAAGATTTTTTTAAATGATATTATATTTGAAATCATAAATTCCTATATAAAATAAAAAGTATAAGAGATTAAAAAAGCAACCATAACGATTGCCTTTTAAGCGGTGCTTGGCGCCAACACGGGTTTGATCCGATGAATTAATCCAACAGACCAAAATGTAAATATAATGATATCTATAATATCACACAAGTTAATTATACCAAACATGTTTTTTAAAGTAAATATACATTTTTTCAAAAATACTTAGTTATTGTTAAATTTTAGATATTGTGTTATCATGTAAAAAAGATAGGTGATAGCATGAAAAGTCATTCAACTACTAGAAGAAGTATATTTAAAGATATGGATAAAGTACTTCTACTTGTTACTGTAGTATTCATTATATTCGGTACATTAAATATAGTTACTGCATCTAGTAGAGAAGCAGTTGTAAATGCAGATGCTAATCTATTTTACTATTTTTATAGACATGTAATTATATTATTCGCAAGCTTTATAGTATATTTAATAATTCTTAAAATTCCAACAAAAAAATATAGAATATGGATGCCTATGGCCTATATAGTTATACTTGGATTAAATTTATATTTAATACTAAAAGGAGCAACCACAAGAGGTGCTCAAAACTGGATTGACTTTAAATTTACAAAATTACAACCAAGTGAATTTGCAAAACCAGTATTGATAGTTACAATGGCTTTATTTTTTGAAATGTATTATAAAAGACTTAAAGATCCAACTGAAAAACATGATATTATAATATGGAAAATATTAGGATTTGGATTAATATTCCCAATACTTGTATTTTTACAAAAAGATTTAGGAACTGCAATTATACTTTTAGGAATATTTGGAGTATTATATTTATCTAGTCCAATATCTAGGGGAGAAAAAATAAAATCTATTTTAATAGTTGGTGTAATAGGAGTAATAGGTCTTATTATAATGCTTAATTTAACAGGTAAAATTTTAACAAAAGCACAGTTATCTAGATTTGATTTTTTTAATCCTTGTTCAAGATATGAGGGAACTGGATATCAAGTATGTAATGGATTTATAGCTATAAATAATGGTGGACTTACAGGAGTAGGAATTGGAAAAAGTACTCAGAAATATTCTTATATACCAGAACCACATACTGATATGGTATTTGCGATTATATCAGAAGAAAATGGAGTATTAATTTGCTCATTAATATTTATAGGCTATATTATAATAATTTATAGAATATTAAAACTTTCTATGAAGACAAAAAATTTAAAAAATAGGTATATATGCTTAGGGATTGCTACTTATATATTTTTACATATACTTGTAAACTTGGGTGGTCTATTTGGTGTTATACCACTTACAGGAGTACCATTACCATTCTTATCTTATGGAGGAAGTTTTACATTAT
>CANROP010000098.1 GCA_947632265.1 uncultured Bacilli bacterium | reverse complement strand
CCCCCCCCCGTACGAACATTTGTTCTATTCATAACTTTTACCTCTTTCCTTTCTCTTTTAATAGTTACATTTTTTTATATGTTTCCTATTACTTTTTAATATTATCATGTTTTTTTATTTTTTTCAATACCCTATTTTTTTATTTAAAATCATTTAAATGGTTTGCTATAGCTACAAATACATCAATAGATAATTGTTCAGCTCTAACATTTAAATCATAATTATATTTTTTTAATACTTCTTCTATTATATCTAAATTATAATCTTTTAAATTATTTTTTAAAGTTTTTCTTTTTTGATTAAATGAATCTTTAACTAATTTAAAAAACAATTTACTATTATTTAATTTAAATCTATTTTCTTTTTTAGTTAACTCTAATACAATACTATCCACATTAGGCTTAGGTATAAATACATTTCTAGATACATCAAGTATTTTTTTAATATCAAAGTAATAATTTAAATAAATAGAAAGTGAATTATATTCTTTTGAATTAGGCTTTGCTTTAAACCTATCCCCAACTTCTTTTTGAACCATAACAACTATTTTATCTACTGGGATTTCTTCTTCTATAAACTTAATAATTATAGGTGTCGTTATATAGTAAGGTAAGTTAGCTACTACATATAATTTTTCATAATTATATTTTTTAATATCACTCATTACATCTGCTTTTAAAAAATCACAAAATTTTATATCTACATTACTTATATCTTTTAAATTATCTAACAAAAGTTCTTTTAATGTTTCATCTATTTCATAACATAATACATTTTTAGAAAACTTTGATAGTTTATATGTAAGTGAACCTGCTCCAGGACCTATTTCAATTACTAATGTATCTTCATCAATATTTGATAGTGTTATTATATTATTTATTATATTTTCATCTATTATAAAATTTTGTCCATACATTTTTTTTAAATTAAAATTATATTTTTCCATTTTTTCTTTAAATTTAACTGGTGAGTACTCCATAAAATCCTCCTAAATAAAAATGGGATTACCAACCCCATCTTTGTACACTAAATGTTGTATTTCCACTAGTTGCATTTCCAACTAAAGCTTCTGCTTGTGAAGAGAATGCTAAATCCATCCAAACAACACCTTGTCTCCATGCATTTCTCATAGTAGATCCTGTATCTAATACAATCCCATAAAATTCTTTTAATATACCATTATCAACTTTTATTATAGTGCCACATGGAAATGCTGAATTATCAGCAGCAAGTATTCTTACATTACCATAAACTGAATCATCATAATATAATCCATCATAAATTAAACTATGATTTGTTTTTTCTCTTGTTAAACAAGACACATTTCCAACTGAACTACATCCTGGACAATCTGGACCATATCCTGTTAATCTTCCATGATAAATTCCTGGCTTACCACTTCCAAGTTGTACTACTTCATTTTTTTTATCACTTAAATGAACATAATCAAGTCCATCATATGTATAATCAAGTCCATTAACACCTTCAACTAAAACAACTGGTTCTGCATTTGAAGGTATATTATCTAAATATACATATTCTGTTTCATAAGGATCTATTTCATTTATTATAGTTGCTGTTTTATCTCCTGAATTATTATATAAAGTTACACCTGTATTAAGCATAGTTGTAGATAATATAGTAATAATAGCTATAACCATAACAAATAGTGAAAATTTAACTTTAAACGTCATCTTATCACTCCTAACTTGATAGTTAGATTATACCATTTTTATATATTTAAGTCAAATATTTGAATCGCATTATTATTAGTTATACTTAATACTGTATCTATATCTATATTTTTTAACTCTGATACCTTTTTAGCAACATAATAAACATTACAAGGTTGATTCTTCATTCCTCTATATGGTTCAGGTGTTAAATATGGACTATCTGTTTCAAGTAAAATATTTTTTAAATCTATATTGCTTACTATATTTTGTATATTTTTAGCATTCTTAAATGTTACAACTCCACCTACACCTATTTTATATCCAAGTTTTATAAATTCATGAGCCATTTCTAAACTAGAACTAAAAGAATGTATAGATCCTGTAAGTTCATAGTTTTTTAATATATCAAATGTATCTTGTATTGCATCCCTAGAATGTACTACTATTGGTAATTTATATTTACTTGCGATAGATAATTGATGTTTAAATACTTCTTTTTGTTTATCTATATTATCAGTAGTAAAATGATAATCAAGTCCTATCTCCCCTATAGCTACTATCTTAGGATTATTTAAATTTTTTTCTATTAAATTAAAACTTTCTAACGTTATATTATCTACTTCTTCAGGATGAATACCAAGTGTTCCATATATATTATCATATCTACTAACTAAATCTATTACTTGTTTATTAGTCTTATCATTACATCCACTAACTATCATTATTCCATTCATATTTTTTATTACTTCATCTAAATTATCATAATCTTCATAATCTAGATGACAATGTGTATCTATAAGCATTTTATCACCCATATAATTTTAACATGAAATTTATATTTTAGTGTATTAAAAATTTATAAAAATTTTGCATGAAAAATTTGACTAAATGTATAAAATGTGCTATTATGTATACAGATGAGGGAAACTTCATATAATAAAAAAAGAGATACACTCGATATTCTTGTGTTAAGTGTTTTCTCTATTTATGTTTGGGAAAACACCATTTCTTGTTGATTTGGTGTTTTTTTGATTAATCCTTTTTCTTAAGGACTAGGATTGTATATAATACAATAATCGCAAATACGACTATTAAGTCCATTAGACTTTTCCCTTTCTATAATGTTTAACATCATAGAAATCACCTCTTTTCTACTGTAATGACAGTGAATAGAGTAAAACACCTAACTATCTTATGTATCTCAATAAGCATTATACCACTAGTGAAATTATCAGTCAATATTTTTAAATTTTTTTGCATGAAAAATTTGACTAAATGTATAAAATGTGTTATTATGTATACAGA
>CANROP010000097.1 GCA_947632265.1 uncultured Bacilli bacterium | reverse complement strand
GAATTTATAGAAACAAATTTTGGGAAAGAGTTTACATCACTATTTGATACATTATGGTCAAGAAATGATATTAAAAGATTAGAACTTATAGGAGAGATTAGACAATCTAAAGTAAAAAAGATTGGAGTAAGATAGTATGGATAAAAATGAAAAAATTACTATGTTAAAAAATTATATTATAAGTAATACATTACCAATAATGATTGATTTTATAGAAGGAAAATATATTCCTGATTCTGTAATATTACAAGCAAATTGTAATATTACAGAATTAAATGGTCATTATGTAGATACAGAATTTGTTGCTCCCAAATGGTTTAATAAACTTACTAATAAATTTATATTAGTTATAGATAATATTGATAGTATATCAAAAGAAGAACAATTAAAATTTATTGAATTATTAAAATATAGAAAAGTATCTACTTTTGAACTTCCAAAAAATGTTGTAATCATAGTAACTGCAAAGAAAATTAGTAGAGAAACAATTAATGAAGAAATATATTCATTAGTTGCTCATATTGGAAGTTAAATTTTAATTAATTTAAAAAGTATAAATGAGGTGTTGTATGAATTTAGATAATAAAGAAATTACACTGCTTACAAAAGATCAATTACTTGGTAAAAACGAAATAAATGTAATAGAAGAAGTTGGATTAAAATGTGCGATAACAGACTTTGCATTTGTTTTAGGAGAGTGTTTTCTGCCTAATATTTTGTTAAGTCCTACTGGTTGGTATTATTTATCATCATCTGATTCTATGGGTAATGCTTATTATGTTAAGCCAGATGGAGAAGTAACAACTGTCTTTTCTGGTACGAGATATAGTGGAGTTCGACCAGTTATACCTTTTGATGATATTTCTTCTTTTTCTTCAAATTTAGTTGGAGTAAGTAAAGGAGTTTTTGAAATTGAATATGGAGAGTATCCACAGTATGTAGTTAGTATAGATATAGAAAAAGAGTTAAATCGTGCCTATAGCCTGGGATTATTAAGAGCGACTGAGAAAAAATATACAACAGATTCTAGAAAATATGATGATATTTTTTCTCCATTTAAAGCTATTAAACATAAAGAATATGAATATAATGGTAAAAAATATGTGAGAGTATGTTATAGAGATAAATTTTCCAGTACGCTTTCAAATAATCAAATATATAAAGAAGGAGATTATGTTTGGATAGAAATTTCGCCTTTAATATGGTATGTTGATAGTAAAGCTAAATTATTGTTAAGCAAGAATATAGTTGCTTCTGGTATCAGATTTTGTGATAATGGAACTTATAAAGGAGATTTTAAAACAACAGAAATGTATCAATTTTTAAATACTTATTTTAAAAAAGATATAATACCAAGTGTAGTTAAAGAGATGACAGATGAAGAAAATGACAAAGTAGGAAATCCTTATAATCTAAGTTTTAGAAAAGTTAGTGAAGAAGATATAATTAAAGGTTCTATAGAAAGTGGAGTTGCAGTATTTTTACATGGTGCATCAAGTGAAGGTAAAAGTGCGAGAGTAAAAGAGATAGATCCAAATTGTATAACTATATATTTAAGAAATGCAACTCCAGAAAGTTTAAATGGAAAAAGTGTATATAATAGTGAAACTGGAGAAATGATAGATGTAAAACCAACATGGTTAAAAAAACTAGAAGATATATGTGAAAAAGAACCAGATAAATTACATATAGTATTCTTTGATGAAATAACAAATGCTTTGCCTAGTATTCAAGGAATAGCCTTTAATATTGTTTTAGATAGAGAAGTAAACGGAATGTGGCAATTACCGGAAAATGCAAGAATAGTAGCTGCAGGAAATGAGATGAAAGATTCATTATCAGCTAATCAACTTGCAGAACCATTATTTAATAGATTTGCCCATGTATATATAAAGACTACACCAGAAGGATGGTTAAAGTGGGCAAGTGAAAACAATATTCATCCAGCAATCTATTCATATATAGCTTATAAAAAAGGAGAAACATTAAGAAGCGAGTATAATGGAGAAAAGCCAAATGCAGATCCAAGGAAATGGGAAATGGCATCAAAAATGTTATATAAAACAAATAGTCCAGAAATGTTAAGGGCATTAGTTGGAGAAGATATAACAAGAGAATTTGTAGAATTTTGTAATCAAAAAGTAATAACTCTAAATGATGTTATAAATAAAAATTATACTGAAGAAGATATAAAAAAATTAAATATATCATCAATATATTTAACTACATCAGGATTAACAATAGTAGATGAAGAACATTTTGAAATAGTAAGAGAATTTATAGAAACAAATTTTGGGAAAGAGTTTACATCACTATTTGATACATTATGGTCAAGAAATGATATTAAAAGGTTAGAACTTATAGGAGAAATTAGACAATCTAAAGTAAAAAAGATTGGAGTAAGATAGTATGGATAGAGAAATTACATTGCTTAGAGAAAAACAAGTATTTAGTGACAATAAAATAGAAGTAATAGAAAAATTAGGAAGCAAATGTGCGATAACAGATTTTGCAATTGCTTTAGGAGGACGTTTCGTTGTATCTGCACCTAGTTGTCTTTTAGATTATGATAATTCATTAAAGGGTCGAACAGCATGGTATTATTTATCATCTTCTGATAGCACAGGTCGTGTCTATACTGTTGGTGAGGATGGTATTAATAGATCGATTGATTCTGATGTGAGACTAGGCGGAGTTCGACCAGTTATACCTTTTAATTATATTTATTCTTTTTCTTTAAATTTAGTTGAGGGAAGTAAAGGAGTTTTTGAAATTAAATATGGAGAATATCCACAATATGTAGTTAGTACCTCTATGGAATCTGAATTGAAACAAGCATATAGTCTAGGTTTATTAAGAACGACTAGTAAAAAATATACAACAGATAGAGATTTATATGATATTTCTTCACCATTTGAAGCTATAGAACATGAAGAATATGAATATAATGGAAGAAAATATGTGAGAGTATGTTATAGAAATAATTTTTTCAATACACTTTCAAATAATAAAGAATATAAAACTGGAGATTATGTATGGATAGAAGTTTCACCTTTAATATGGTATGTTGATAGTAAAGCTAAATTATTGTTAAGCAAGAATATAGTTGCTTCTGGTATCAGATTTTGTGATAATGGAACTTATAAAGGAGATTTTAAAACAACAGAAATGTATCAATTTTTAAATACTTATTTTAAAAAAGATATAATACCAAGTGTAATTAAAGAGATGACAGATGAAGAAAAAGAAGAAAGAAAAAAAAGAATAAATCCTTATCATCTAAGTTTTAGAAAAGTTAGTGAAGAAGATATAATAAAAGGTTCTATAGAAAGTGGAGTTGCAGTATTTTTGCATGGAGCATCAAGTGAAGGTAAAAGTGCGAGAGTAAAAGAAATAGATCCAAATTGTATAACTATATATTTGAGAAATGCAACTCCAGAAAGTTTAAATGGTAAGAGTGTATATAATAGTGAAACTGGAGAAATGATAGATATAAAACCAACATGGTTAAAAAAACTAGAAGATATATGTGAAAAAGAACCAGATAAATTACATATAGTATTCTTTGAT
>CANROP010000096.1 GCA_947632265.1 uncultured Bacilli bacterium | reverse complement strand
TATTCGTGAGGGTGGTAGAACAGTTGGTTCTGGATCAATTTCTGAAATTATTAAATAATTAAAGCCCGTTTGGGCTTTTTTATTGTAATAAAATTTTTAAAGTGGTATCATGAATAAGAAAGGATTGATTTTATGAATAAAAAAGCACTTAAAATTACAGGATGGGTTATTGGTGGCATTATAGGTTTAATAATTTTGATTGTAATTACATTTTTTTCTATTAAATTTTTAACTAGAAACTTTTATGTTACAGAACCTGAAGAATGGATGAATAAATATGCAGATATACTTATGCAATATAATGCTGATGATATAGAGTTACAACTTATATATAGTAATGATATAGATAATATTCCAGTATTATTAATGGAATATGATGGCTATTTTGATGATCAAATAATAGTTTGTAAAGTAGATGAATATAACGAAACTGATTGTCAAGAAGTATCTAATGTTTCTAATTTAAAAATTTTATATAATATAGAAAGACAAAAATATGAATTTTATTTATATGGAAGAGGATTCTATTATGATACTTATGTAAATCTTAATGATTTTAATGAAGAATATAACGTATATAATGGTTATATTAATACTCAAGAGGAATCTAAAATAAAGTTTAATGATTTATTTTTAAATGTAATAGACGTTGATGATTGGATAGAATTTGAATCATTTAACGTTAATAAAAATAAATGGTTAAGAGTATTATCTAGAGAAAATAATAATAAAAAAAATATAAAGAAATATTTAACTCCAGCAATAGAAAATAATATAAAAAATAGGTTAGATAACTATCATAAAGATAAAATTTAAATAGTATATGGGAATGGTAATATGATTAAAATGATTGTAACTGATTTGGATGGAACACTTTTAAATAATAATAGAAAAGTATCAAATAAATCTAAAGAGTATTTAAAATATTTAAAAGATAATGGATATATTATTGTTATCGCAACAGGTAGAATTTATGCATTAGCTATGGATGTAACAGATGGTGCTTCATTTGCAAACTATATAATAGCTGATAGTGGGGCATGTATTTATGATATTAGTGGTAATAAGATATTTAAAAATGTAATTGATAAGGAATTAATAAAAAATATTTTTAAATATTATAATGATAATTGTGATTCTATTGATATATGTTGTAAAGATAAAATTTATGAATACTCTAACAAGATAAATTTAAATAATAAAATAGAAGTAACTAAAGATATAAATTATATATTAAGCAATAGTGATGAAGTATATCACATGTCTATTTATTTAAAAGATAGTGCATATATAGAAAAACTTGAGGATTCTTTAACACGTGAATTTCCTACTTTAAATTCAATAATTATGCAACATTCTTTTTCCAATAAAAAATGGATAGAGATCTTTCCTAAAGAGTGTAGTAAATATAATTCTATAAAATTATTATCAGAGTATTTAAACATTTCTAATGATGATGTAATCGCATTTGGAGATGGATTAAATGATATTGAAATGATTAAAAATTGTGGATGTGGGGTAGCTTTAAATAATGCTTTAGATGAAGTAAAGAAAGAATCAGATGACATAACAGAATATGATAATGATAACGATGGTGTAGTTAATTATTTAATGAATAAAATAAAAGATAAATAATACGTTTTGTTATTTATCTTTTCTTTAATATATATCTTATAGGTTTAGAATTTCTATATAAGTTATATATAGTATTATTTGTAATTAATTCTAAATCTCCAATATATTCAACACTTTTAGCATTAAATCTAAGTTTAAATTCATTTAATCCATTATATTTATCATTATCAACATTTGGATTAGTCATACCACCTAAATTAAATAACTTATATTTTTCTTTAGAATATTTTTCAATTAATTTCCAAGTCATCAAGTGTTTAGCACTAAATCTTTTAAATTCAGTATTATATCCATCCATTAAAATATAGGCTTGACCTCTATATTTAGTTATAAGCATAGTTGAAAGAATAACTCCATTAGGTTTATTCTTTAATAAGTTTGTTGCATATATCAATTCATTTTTTAATTCATTTAATTTATTTTCAGCAGTTATCTTATTACTAATTATTTTATTATTAGATTTTTTTCCTACATTTTTAAATACTTTATTATTAATTTTAGCGCATATTTCAGATTGTTTTTGAAATTTTTTTTGTACATTTCTAAGATATACATTTGTATCTAATTTGGCATAGTAATAATCTATCATATCTCTTTTACTAAAATTATTATATATATTAATAAAATACTCTTTATCTCTAGGATATTTATTTTTTACTTCTTCATATAAATAATCAAGTTCATTAATACCGCCTTTAATTATTCTAATTCCATTTTTATCTGCACTTTTTATTTTATTTTTAAAATTCTTATTTACATCACTAAATAATGTAAATATAGGTTTATTTAAATCTAGTATTGCTTCAAATCTAGGTTTAAAAGATTCAAATAAATTATTAAAGCCTAAGTGATAATATCCAATACTTTTTAAATAATTTAATGTATCATCAAATTTAACATTAACAATATTTAACTTTTTATTATAATCGTATGTATTTCTTATAATCATAGGATTAATTTTAAGAGCAAATACTTTTTGTTTACTAAGATAAGTTTTTATAAGTTTTGTAAACTCTAATACTAAAGAGTGATCATCGTAATCAATTAATATACCTTTAGGAGCATATGCATATTTAAACATGTTAATACTTTCAATAAGTATTAAACTAGCTGCTTTAATATTATCATCATCCATAAGTCCAACAAATATAGATTGATAATTTTGTGTATTCATGACACTACCATATTCACTAGTTTGATATATAGAAGAATACATAAAATTATCAGTAAATTTATTAAATTCTTCTATAGTTAATTCTTTTATATACATAAACTTAAACCTCTCTAACAAAAAAAATTTTACTACAAATAAGAATAAAAGTAAATAATATTTTTTTTCTTATTTTGTAAAAATTAAGGTGAATTCTCAAAGTAAATACAACTGGCAAAACTAGTGAATAAAATACAAAAGTAAATACAATTAAAAATCGGCTTTTTCTAAAGACTAATTTTTTTACCTATTTTAGCTAATTCTCAAAGTAAATACAATTATAAATTATTCGTTTTTTAATGAAGATATATTAGCTTTTTGATGTCATTTTTTTCACCAAGAAAATTGTATATTAAATAGACATTTAAAAAAGAATATTTTTAACATAAGGTTAAGAAAATTAATAATCCTCGCCGGATAGGCCTTACTTTCTTTTACGGAAAAGAAAGTAAGCAAAGAAGCCGGGAAAGGTTATAAAACAACCTCGCCGGATAGGCATTCTTTCTTATAAGAAAGAATCAAAGAATTTTTAATATTAAACGTATTTTCTCATTGTAAATACAATTATAATTGTTTGTTTTATTTTATTTCATAAATATGAATATTCTCAAAGTAAATACAATACTTATTCTCAAAGTAAATACAATCGACATAATAAAAATTGTATTTACAATGAGAATTAAGATTTGTAAAAATTAAAAAAAAATATACTTGAAAAAAGTAAAAAAACATGGTAATATTAAGAAGTAATAGGAAACATATAAAAAATGTAACTATTAATTAGAGAAAGGAAAGAGGTAAAAGTTATGATTAGAACAAAT
>CANROP010000095.1 GCA_947632265.1 uncultured Bacilli bacterium | reverse complement strand
TTTCTATTGAAGCGGATTTTTAAATATATTCTATTTATATAAAAGATAGATACTTTTTTGCGTGTCTATCTTTTGTTCCTTTATTTCTCGGTTTACCAAGCACTTTCCTAATAGATAAAATAAACCTTACTCCATTTTTATTAGGAAATAAAAATATTGAAAACATTAAGAAATATTTAACTTATGATGAAATAAAAAAAGCAAATATTTCTATTTATGAGGAGGATATTCATGAGTAAAGAAGATATAATTAATTTTTTATATTATCTTTTAGATAAAATTGACAAAGTTTATCTAAAAGAAGTTGAAAAAAGTATTAAAAGATTTATTAATGATTTAGAAAAGATTTAATAAATAGTATTAAAAAATATATAAAAAGATTTGTTGCAATTACTTTTAGAATACAGCAAATCTTTTATATTTTTTCTTTAATTTATTCATTGAAAATTTTGTTGCGATTACTTTTGGACTTATATTTCCTAATATTAGCTGTTGCATTTACTTCTGGAATTCACCAATTTTTTTCAATTTCAATTTGATTGTAATAGTTATTTAACTTGCATATTAAAAATCGTCTTCTTTAAATTATATGTAATTTTATTTTAAATTAACACTCTAACCATTCCTATTTACATATTTTGTAATATTCATAACTGTAATCACTTATATTTTAATTATTATAACTTTTTAACAACTAATCAAATACATCAAAGTATTCTCCACTATCCAAATATAAAATTCCTTTTTTATTATTAAATGATTTTAATATATCTACATATCTATTCATAGTTAAAAACTTATCTATTGTTATATATACATAGTTACCATCATTCATAAGTATAAAGAATCTTTCATCTTCTATATCATTAGGTTTGTATTCTATTTCAGACATTCTACTTAATACATTATTATTTATTTTCTTCATCTTATCTAAAAATTTATCGTATACAGTATCTGGTATATGATTTATTACAACAGTCTTAGCACTATTCTCATCTACTTTATCTCCGTTATATAAAACAGTTTTAGATTCTGTTTGATAATAAAATAATGGATAATTTTCAGATACTTCTATATATACTTTATTAAGTATTCCTTTTTTATATACTTTAGCAGATAATATATAAGTGTTTTCTTCTAATCTTTTTTTTATTTCTATTGATAAATTATTAATAGTTTTAGGATAATCACTAATACCTGCTATATCGATAATTTGTTGGTCTGTTAAATAACTATTTGACTTTACATATATATTGGTTATTCTAATATTAAATATTAAATAAACTAATAGAAAAAGAAGTAAAAAGGAAAACAAAAATGTAAATAATTTTTTCTTATTAAGTTTTCTTTTCTTTCCTTTTTTCTTCTTTGACATAATATCACCTATTCTACAAATTCTTGTTCTACTTTTAATTCTATATTATATTTTTCTTTTACTTTTTCTTTTATTTCGTTTATTAATTTTTTAATATCTTCTCCAGTAGCATTCCCATTATTTATTATAAAGTTTGCATGCTTTTCACTAACTTTAGCTCCTCCAATAGATTTTCCTTTATATCCTATTTCTTCTATAAGTCTTCCTGCAAAATCGCCTTCTGGATTTCTAAATACAGATCCTGCACTTGGATACTCTAGTGGTTGAGTTTCTAATCTTCTTTTTTTTCTTTCATTTATTAATTCCATTATCTCTTCTGTATTTCCTTTTTTTAATGTAATAGTGGCTTCTAAGCATATATAATCATTATTTTTTTGAAGAAATGATGATCTATAATGAAAATCTAAGTCTTTATTATATAAGGTTTTTATCTTATAATCAGGAGTTAATACCTTAACACTTTCAACTATATATCCCATATCACTTTTGTATGCTCCAGCATTCATATAAATAGCTCCACCTATTGACCCAGGAATACCAGCTGCAAATTCCATTCCAGTTAAACCTAATCTAGATACTCTAAGTGATAACTTACTTAAAAGATATCCTGCACCTACTATTATTTTATTATTAATTATCTTTAAATCATTAAAATTATCTAATTTAATTATTACGCCATCATATCCTGAATTATTAAATATTACATTAGATCCATTACCAAGTATTTTATGTTTTATATTATTTTCTTTTAAATACTTAAGTAAAGTTATTAAACCATTTTCATCATCAGGATAAACCATACATATAGCTATACCCCCTACTTTATAAGTAGTATAATCTTTTAAATATGGATTTTCTAAAACTTTCCCTATTTTTAATTCTTTTATATCTCTTATTATATTCATATTTACCTACCTATTAGTTTACTTATGTTATCATAAATAATTGTCGCACTATTTTCTACTTTTAATTCTTTTAAATTCTTTTTCATATCTTTTATTTTATTTTCATTATTTATTAGTTCATCTATTTTTCTTACTATTATATCTCCATTTAAATCTTTTTCTTCTACTATTATAGCTGCATTTGAATTAACTAAATCCATCGCATTTTTATATTGATGATTATTTGGTACATATGGGCTTGGAATTAGTATAGAAGGTAATTCTAAAGCAATTACTTCACTTAAAGTAGAAGCACCCGCTCTAGTAACAATTATATCAGTATTTTTCATAATTCTTGTCATATTTTCTATATAAGGAACTACTTTTACATTATTTGGAAATTTATTTTTTCTTATAATTTCATAATCATTATTACCTGTTACATATAATATTTCATAATCTTTATTATTAAATAAAGACATAGTATTAGTTAAAAATTCATTAACTTTACTAGCTCCAAGTGAACCCATGACAAATAATACTAATTTTTTATTTTTACTTAATCCAAATTCACTTTTATCCATAGGTAATTTTTTAATCGCATCTTCACTACAAGGATTACCTGTAAAAATTGTTTTTTCTTTTGGAAATTCATTTATACTAGATTTAAATGATACACCTATTAAATCAGCATATTTAGCTAAAGTTAAATTAGCTTTACCTGCTATACTATTTTGTTCATGTATAAATGTTTTTATTTTAAGTGAGTGAGCAGACATTATAACAGGTACAGTAACATAACCACCTACACCAATTACAATATCTGGTTTAAAATCTTTTATTATTTTTTTACATTCATTTCTAGATTTTATTAAACATTTAATAGTTTTAAAATTTTTTAATAAATTTTTTCTATTAAAACCATATATTTCTATAGATTTAAAAGGAATGTTATACTTAGGAATTATATCTTTTTCCATGCGATTATGTGTACCTATATATAAAAACTCACTATTTGGTTCTTTTTCTTTAATTTTATTTATTATGGCGAGTGCTGGATAAATATGACCTCCAGTTCCACCTGCACTTATAATTACTCTCATGTAATCACTCCTACTATATTATACCATAATTATATTCTGTTACAACGATTAATATAAATTAAAGTTATATATTTAAATAAAAACTCAGTTTTAACTGAGATTTATTTTATTTAAAATTATAATATTTTAATTATATAATAAGTATTAAATAGATACTAGAACGACGCGGAAGGAATTGTTGCTGCGACTGGAGCCATCGTACCAAGTGAAGTAGAACACCCCAGCACCAGCCCCAGTGCCGCAGCCACCACCGCGTTCGAACCAAGGAGAGGACGAACTAACGAAATCTGCATAGTCGCCATAC
>CANROP010000094.1 GCA_947632265.1 uncultured Bacilli bacterium | reverse complement strand
GAAATAAAGGTAAACTTTATAGGAACAGAAAAAACACAAGCAACAGCAGATTACCATATCCATCCAGCATTTACATTTGGTGGAAAAGAATTAAGTGGAATATGGGTAGGAAAGTTTGAAACATCAGGTTCATCATCTGCCCCAACGATATTACCAAACTTACAATCATTAGTAAGTCAAACAGTAAGTCAACAATTTACGACAGCCCAACAACTAAAAGTAACAGGCTATGATAGTCATATGGCAAAGAATAGTGAATGGGGAGCAGTGGCATACCTATCACAAAGTATCTATGGTAAATATGGTAATCCGAATTACGAAGGAGCAAACAAAGAAGTATATATAAATAATTCAGGAAGTCAGAATACAACAGCATATACAGGCCGAAGTGGAGGAGCACCTGGAGGATCAAATACATCGACTTCTTCAGCTGGAACATGTAACTATGATGTAATAGATGATAGAGGCTCAGGTACAGGACAATGTGGAGGCGGAGCATCAACAACAGGAAACATTACAGGAGTATATGATATGAGTGGAGGAGCTTTGGAATATGTAATGGGAAACTACAATGATACGATTAAGTTTGATGGTTTTTCAAAGCTACCAGACTCCAAATATTATGACAAGTATACATCGACAACACCATCAAAAGCATGTAATAATGGAGTATGTTACGGACATGCCTTAAGCGAAACGAGTGGCTGGTATGGCGACTTAGCAGATGACGTTAATTCGTCCAATCCTTGGTTCATACGCGGTGGCTACTACGGCGATGAGGCTGATGCCGGGGTGTTCTACTTCTACAGCGATACGGGAGAAGCCAGTACCGCCGACTCTTTCCGCGTTGTGCTTGCAGCTGCGTAGCAGCTTCCCTCTGAACGCAAGTGCTAGAAGAGGGCCTGTAATATAAAACGACCACAAATAAAGTGGGATGGATTATCCTGCTCACACTCTTTTTTGTGAGCAGGATACCGCAGGCGTCCAGGGTTTACTCTGGGAGCCTGTCGCCATTTTATAATAAAAAATAAAGGGTGTAAAAAATTTTTTACACCCAAAATAAACATTAAAGTTGATTAAAAGTCAACTTTTTTGTATAATGTTTTGGGGATGATAGTATGCATAAAATCGCAATTGTAACTGGATGTGCTAAAGGAATAGGTAGAGAAATATCTTTAGAACTTGCTAGAGATGGTTATGATATAATAGGTACTTATAATACTAGTTTAAATGAAATACAAAATTTAAAGTTTAAAATAGATTCTATAGGAGTTAAATTTGATTTTTATAAATTAGATTTAAGAAATGAAATAGAAATTAAAGAATTTTGTGATGAAATAAAAAAAAATTATAAAAAAATAGATCTTTTAGTAAATAATGCAGGATTATCTTTAGATAATACTTTTCATGAAAAAACAAAAGATGAATTTATGCAGGTACTTGAAGTTAATTTAGTCGCACCATTTTTACTTATACAAAATTTAAATCAATTACTTATAGATGGAATAATAGTTAATATTTCATCTACTGATGGGATTAATACTTATACAAAATTAAATATGGATTATTCTGCTTCAAAAGCAGGATTAATAAATCTTACAAAATCACTTGCTTTAGAACTTGAAAATACTAAAGTATATGCACTTTGCCCAAATTGGGTTAATACAGAAAGTATTAGAGAAATGAATAAAGATTATTTAGATGAAGAGTTAAAAAGAATTAATCAAAAAAAGTTAATAGAACCTAAAGAGGTAGCTTCTAAATTAATAAATATAATAGAAAGTGAAATACCAAGTGGAAGTATAATAGTTATGGAGGATTCTTATGATAGATGAAAAAATATTAGAAGAAATAAATAATAGTGAAAAAAATATAAAAAAAGAATTTGAAAAAATAGATGATATAGTTTTTTATAATAGTATGAAAGTAATGAGTGCATTTAATAAAGAACAAGTATCAGAATATCACTTTAACAGTACTACTGGATACGGATATAATGATCTTGGAAGAGATACGATAGAAAAAGTTTATAGTGATATATTTAAAAGTGAGGATGCTTTAGTAAGAGGTCAGTTTATATCAGGTACTCATGCTCTAACTGTATCTTTATTTGGAATATTAAGACCAGGCGATATTATGCTTTCTATATCAGGAATGCCTTATGATACTTTACATGAGGTAATAGGACTAAAAGATAATCCTAGTTCATTAAAATCATTTGGAATAAAATATGAAGAAATACCTTTAAAAGATAATGATTTTGATTATGAAAAGATAATAAATAGAGTATCTAGAAATGATTTAAAAATTATATATATACAAAGATCTAAAGGTTATTCAACTAGAAAAAGTTTAAGTATAGAAAAGTTAGAAAAAGTAATTAGTGAGATTAGAAAAGTTAATAAGTATGCGATTATCATGGTAGATAATTGTTATTGTGAATTTGTAACTAAAAGGGAACCTATAGAAATAGGAGCAGATATATGTGTTGGATCTTTAATTAAAAATCTTGGTGGATGTATCGCACCTAATGGAGCATATGTAGTAGGGAAAAAAGATTTAATACATTTAATAAGTGAAAGATTAACAACTCCTGGAGAAGGTAAGGAAGTAGGGCCTTCATTAAATATGAATAAACCATTATTACAAGGATTACTTAATGCACCTAGTGTTGTAGGTTCAGCTTTAAAAACAGCTATTTTAACTAGTTATGTTCTATATAATAGAGGATATAAAGTTGAACCTAAATATGATGAAGATAGGGTAGATATAGTTCAAAATATAATATTTGAAGATAAAGATAAATTAATTAAATATTGTCAAGGTATACAATCAGGATCTCCAATAGATTCTCATGTAAAACCAGTACCTGTTGATATGCCTGGATATGATGATCAAGTTATAATGGCATCAGGAGCATTTACTCAAGGTAGTTCAATAGAACTATCCTGTGATGGACCAATCAGGCCACCTTTTATTGCTTACCAGCAGGGAGCACTCACATATGAATATGGTAAAATAGGATTAATGAAAGCTATAGAAAATTTAGAGGTAAAAAATGACTAAAAAGAAATTAAATATTCTTTATGAGGATAAATTTTTAATAATTATAAATAAACCACATAATTTACTTACTATATCTAATGGTAAGGAAAAAGATAGAACTTTATTTCACTATGTATTTGATTATTTAAAACAAAAAAATAAAAATAATAAAGTATTTATAGTACATAGATTAGATAAAGATACTAGTGGAATAATTGTTTTTGCGAAAGATGAAAAAACTAAATTTTATTTACAAGATAATTGGGATAGTTTTAAAAGAGGATATGTTGCAGTTGTAGAAGGTAATGTAAAAAAAAGTAGAGGAGTACTTAAAAGTTATCTTATGGAAACTAAAACTTTATATACATATATAGTTAATGATAAAAATGGTAAATTAGCTATTACTGAATATGAAAAAGTACTTGAAAATAAAAAATATACTATGCTTAGTTTAAATTTAAAAACAGGTAGAAAAAATCAGATAAGAGTACAATTAGCTGATATTGGTAATCCTATTGTAGGAGATAAAAAATATGGAACAAAAAAAGATCCTATTAGAAGGATGGCATTACATGCAAATTATTTAGAATTTATACATCCAAAAACAAAAGAAAAAATTGTAATAGATATAGATATACCAAATTCATTTATAAATTTGTTAGATTAATTTTTATCTACTAGGAATTTGCTTGGCAATAAAATCAAAAGAAATCTTTACAAACGTATGTATTAATAGTATAATGGTATCATCAGGTGGTGATGTCATGGAAAAAATAATAAGAGGATAT
>CANROP010000093.1 GCA_947632265.1 uncultured Bacilli bacterium | reverse complement strand
ACATTAACAGATGTATTAACAATAATTCGTATAGATGTTCCATATTTCGTAAAAAAGTGTTATAATGAAGATGCAGAAAAGTTAGACAGTTTAACAAAATTTATAGGACTAATGGGTATTAAAGAAAGGAAAGTCCTAGATAAAATTGTAAAAGGAGATGCGATTATGGAAGAGATATATGAAAAAGCTAAAGAGTTTAGTAAAGATAAACAAATAGTAGGAGCATACAATTTAGAAGAACATAGAAGAAAAGTGATGTTATCTGAAATAGAAGCAGGAAAACTTGAGGGGATAAAAGAAGGAAGACTTGAAGGAATGAAAAAGGGAATCGAACAAGGAATAAAAGAAGGAATAAAATCTACTGTAAAAAATCTACTTAAAAAGAATATAGATATAAACATTATATCAGAAGCTACAGGACTATCTGTTAATGAAATAAATGGGTTAAGATAATTAACTCATTTTAATATAAAAAAAGAGTTCAACTCTTTTTCTGTGAATACTGCGGGTATTCATGATATTATGATTATATTTATAAATTTTAAACATTAAAAGTTTAAATTCTTTATTTTTTAGATATAATTTAGTATAATTGTATGAGGAGATGAGTTAATGAATACATTAAAATTAAACAACTTAACAGTCAAAGTATTAGATAAAATTATACTAAAAGATTTTAATTTAACTATAAATAGTGGAGAAATACATGTATTAATGGGACCTAATGGAATAGGTAAAAGTACACTTACTAAAGTTATAATGGGAGATCCAAATTATAAAATAGAAAGTGGAGAGATTTTATATAATGATATATTGCTTAATGAACTTAGTGTAGATGAAAGAGCTAGACTTGGAATATTTTTAGGAATGCAACTACCTCTTGAAATAGAAGGAGTAAGTAATGCTGACTTTTTAAGAAGTGCATTAAGTATTAAAGAAAAAGAAAATTTTAAACTATATAATTTTATAAAAGAATTAGATAAAAATGTAGAAGATTTGAAGATGCAAAAAGACATGATACATAGAGGAATTAATCAAGGATTTAGTGGTGGAGAAAGAAAGAAAAATGAAATACTTCAAATGTTTATGTTAAAACCTAGTTTAGTTATGCTTGATGAAATAGATTCTGGACTTGATGTAGATAGTCTTAAAATAGTAGGAGAATCTATTATGAGATATTTTAAAGAATATAAACCAGGTATCCTTTTAATAACTCACTATGAAAGATTATTAGACTATGTAAAACCTAATTTTATTCATATAGTAAGCGATGGTAAAATAATTAAAACAGGAGATTTTAATCTAGTTAAAGATATAGAAAAATATGGATTTGAAAATATAAAAAATAAAAAAGTTGAGTCTATTGGTACTTGTGCAATAAAGGAAATAATAAAACATGAATAAAATAAAAATAGTTAATGACAATTTAGAAAAAGTTAGTGTAGATGATAGTATACAGATAGAATATTATCAAAAAGAAGGATTGTTTGCTATAAATGAAATAAAAATAAATATAATAAAAGATACCACATTTGATATATTACTAAATTTAAAAATAGATAGTAGATTAAATTTTACTATAAATATAAAAGATAATATAAATGTAAATTTAAATATTTTAACAAAGGGAAGTACAGGTAAAGTACAATATAAGTACAATTTAGATTCTAATAGTTGTTGTAATGTTTTTAAATTCCAAGATGTTGATTCTATAAAAGAAATGATAATTGTTAATTTAAATGGTATTAAATCTAATTTTGATTATAATTTTAAAACTATAAGTAATAAAAAAGAAACATATGATTATCACATATTTCATAATGAAGTAAATAGTATAAGCAATATAAAAAATAATGGTGTTTGTATACAAGATGGAGAAATTATTTATCAAGTTTCATCATTTATACCAAAAGATATAAAGGGATGTATCGCAAATCAGAGTAATAGAATAATAAATTTAACAAATAATAAATGTGAGATAAAACCAAATCTTTATATTGATTGTAATGATGTAGAGGCTAAACATTCCGCATTAATAGGAAAATTTAGTGATGAAGAAATGTTTTATATACAAAGTAGGGGAATTACTTATGATGAAGCATTAAAACTTTTAATAACTGGTTTTTTAGTAAGTGATATAAAGGATAAAAATATTCTAAAGGAAATTAACAAAAATATTGAAAAGTATTGGAGGTGAAAAATGAATAGAGATGATTTTTTAATGCTAAATAAAGATATTGTTTATTTAGATAATGGTGCGACTACATTAAAGCCATATATATTAAGTGAAAGTATAAGTGATTATTATAATAATTATAGCGCAAATGCACATAGAGGAGATTATGATATAAGTCTTAAAGTAGATAATATGTATGAAAATTCAAGAGAATTAGTAAGAAGATTTATAGGAGCTAAAAGTAAAGAGCAAATAGTATTTACAAATAATGCAACTGATTCTTTAAATAAAATCATATTTGGTTATTTTAAAAATCATTTAAATAAAGGTGATGAAGTATTAATTACAAAATCTGAACATGCGTCAAATGTACTTCCTTGGTTTGAATTAAGTGATGATATAGGTATAAATATAAATTATATAAAACTTGATTCAGATTTAAAAGTAACATTAGATAATGTAAAAAAATCTATTACTCCAAATACAAAAGTTATAAGCATTGCTCATGTTACAAATGTAGTAGGAGACGTAAGACCTGTAAAAGAAATAATAGAATATGCACATAAAAATAACATAAAAGTACTTATAGATGGATCTCAATCTGTTCCACATATGAAAATAAATGTAGAAGAAATGGGTGCAGATTTCTTAGCCTTTTCTGCTCATAAAATGTGTGGACCAACAGGAGTTGGAGTACTATATGTAAAAGAAGATTTATTAAATGAAATAAAACCTATAATAGTTGGTGGAGGAATGAATTCTACATATGAAGCAAATGAAATAAGACAGTATAATGAAATGCCTGAATTACTTGAAGCAGGTACTCCAAATATAGCGGGTGTTATAGGATTTGGAAGTGTAATAAATTATTTATCTAAAATAGGTATGGATAAAATAGAAAAATACGAACATGAATTAAAAAAGTATGCTATAGAAAAATTAAAAAAAGTTCCAAATATTATAATATATAATGAGACTAGTGAGAGTGGTATAATAACATTTAATATGAAAGATATATTCCCACAAGATGTAGCAATCTATTTAAATAAATATAATATATGTATAAGGGCTGGAAATCATTGTGCAAAGATATTAAAAGATGAAATAGGTACTAAGAATACTTGTAGAGTAAGTTTATATTTTTATAATAATAAAAATGATATAGATAGGTTAGTAGATGCATTAAGTAATCCAAATATGATAAATGAAATAATATAAAAATTTAATAGAATATTAAAAGAGGTGAAAAAGTTTTTTAAATTTTTCATCTCTTTTATAAAAAAAAAATAAAAAGTCATTTCGCAAAAACAAAAATATTTGACTTTTGCGAAATGCATGATATGATGATTATAAATTTAATAATAAATACCGATTAGAAAAATAAAAAATTAGGGTATTGAAAAAAGTAAAAAAACATGGTAATATTAGAAAGTAATAGGAAACATAAAAAAATATGTAACTATTAATAGAGAAAGGAAAGAGGTAAAAGTTATGAAGCAAACAAATGTTCGCACGGGGGGGGGGTCATTTAGAATTAAATAATGGCTTTACCCTAATAGAATTACTCGCAGTAATAATAATACTAGCGATAATCGCACTAATAGTAACTCCAGCAGTATTAGGAATAATAAGTAATTCAAGAAAATCAGCATCCCTAAGAAGTGGAGAGTTATA
>CANROP010000092.1 GCA_947632265.1 uncultured Bacilli bacterium | reverse complement strand
ACTCTTATATCAGGTTTAAATTGAAATGCTAAATCTCTTGTAAGACTTTGTAATCCAATTTTTGAAATATTATAATCTAAACATTCAGGTGATATAGTCTTTGTTCCATTAGTAGAAGATACATTAATTATTGAACTACCTTTTTTCATATATTTTGATGCTTCTCTTGATACAATAAATGTACCTAAAACATTAATTTCTATAACTCTTTTACATTCATCTAACTTAATATCAGTAAAATCTCTATCAAATACTACTCCAGCATTATTAACTAAAACATCAATTCTTCCAAATTCTTTTATTACAGTTTGAAACATACTTTTTACTTCTTGTTCATTTGAAACATCAGCCTTAATCACTAAAGCTTTTATTTGAAAGTTTTTTTCAACATACTCTTTCAATTTATATGCATCTTCTTTATTATTGAATATTCTAAAATTTGGATTTGCTTCTTCTTCACTATTGATATAATTGATTACAACATTATAACCTTTGCTTGCAAATTCTATAATGGTAGCTTTTCCATTTCCTCTTGAACTACCAGTTACTAAAACTACTTTATTTTTCATAATACATTTCCCTTCCTTTTATATAAAATCTATATATTGGTTTATGTTCTAAAACCATAAATGAAATAACTATTTTTTAATAAAACTTTATGTAATAGTTTTAACTCCTAATTCAATTGTACCAAATTTCTAACTATTTAGGAGCAAAATGTATGATTTTTTAATTTTTTTTAAAAAAGTTATTGACAAATTTAGCTTTTTAGATTACTATATACAGTACCAATTCGGAATTAGGCGAATTGGTGCTAGTATCACACTAGCCAACCCCTTTTTATTCTTTTATAGAAACTGCTCAGGGGGCAGTTTCTTTTTGTTATATTTTTAAATCTATAAAATCTACTAATATATTATTAGAAACATATATATAGTCTTTATTTATATATATGTTTTCTTTATCTTCTTCTAATTTTTTTTCTTTTAATAATTTAACTACATTAGGTATACTTTTTATATCTATATTATATTTAGTTTTAAATTCATTTTTATTAATACCAGATATTTTTCTAAAACCTAATATAAATTCATTTTGTATTTCTTCGTCTTTTGTTACTATGTTAGAATTTAACACATAATTTCCTTTTATATAATTATTTATACTTCTAGTATTATCATATCTTACTTTATCTACATAACCACTTGCGCCTAATCCAAATCCATAATATTCTAAATTATTCCAATAAGTAAGATTATGTTTTGATTCATATCCCTCTTTAGCAAAGTTACTTATTTCATAATGATTATATCCATTACTTTCTAATTTATCACATATAAGTTTATACATATCATAGTCTAAATCTTCATCTATATTTTCTTCTTTTTCTATATATAATTTTGTATTAGGTTCTATTATAAGAGAATACGTAGATATATGAGGTATATCTAATTTTAAAAATTCATCTATATCTGAAGATAAATACTTGATTGTTTCTCCTTTTAATGCATATATTAAATCTATATTTATATTTTTAAATCCTATATTTTTAGCTAAATTAATTTTTTCTTTAACCATTTCTTTATTATGATGTCTATTTAAATAATTTAAGTATTTATCATTAAATGTTTCTACACCTATACTTAATCTATTAACTCTATTATCATATAAAAATTTTAATTTGTCATAATCTATATTTTCTATATTACATTCAAATGTAAATTCAAAATTTTCACTCAAATTAAATATTTTTAATATATCAAACAATATCTCTAGTTGTTTTAAATCAAGAGAACTTGGTGTACCTCCACCTATATAAAGTGTATCAATAACTTCACCTTTATATTTACTTTTAATTTCTTTATCTAAAGCACTTAAATAATTATATATTAAATTATCATTTTTTATAAACTTACAAAAATCACAATAATTACAAATAGAATCACAAAAAGGTATATGAATATATACACTTTTTATTTTATTTTCTTCTAGATCCATTGAAATGTCCTAATTCATCTTTAATAGCGGTATTATTCGCTATAAAATTAACTCCACCCTTTTTATTACCTTCAACTTTATTTTTACTTAATCTAAGACTTATTATTGAAATTCTAAGTTTATAATCATCTGGATATAATTTTTTTATATAATTATGATCGTTTAGATATCTTTGTACACTCGAAGATGAATAACCTGTTTCAAGAGAAACTTGTTCAATTGTTTTATCATTTACATCAAATGTTCCATCTTCTTTTTTCTCTCCTAAAAATGAATCTACTGTTTTTTTTACTTTAATTAATTTATCTATTACTTGTCTATCACTTAACATATTTTCTCCTACTCTTCATCCATTGAAAGTACTGCTAAAAATGCCTCTTGTGGTACTTCTACACTTCCTACCATTTTCATACGTTTTTTACCTTCTTTTTGTTTTTCTAATAATTTTCTTTTACGTGAAACATCTCCACCATAACATTTAGCAAGCACGTTTTTTCTAACTGCTTTTATATCACTTCTAGCAATCGCTTTAGTACCTATTACAGCTTGAACGGGTATTTCAAATTGTTGTCTAGGTATTAATTTTTTTAGATTTTCTACTATTGCTTTACCTCTATTATAAGCAAAATCTTTATGTACAATTAAACTTAATGCATCTACTATTTCACCGTTTAATAGTATATCCATTTTTACTAAATCACTTGGTTTATAACCTATTAATTCATAGTCAAAAGAAGCATATCCTTTTGTATAACTTTTTAATTTATCAAAGAAATCATATACAATTTCTGATAAAGGTATTTCGTAATGTATATTTACACGAGTTGTATCTATATATTCCATTGATACATAATTTCCTCTTTTATTTTGACATAATTCCATAATGGAACCTATATATTCGCTTGGTACAAATATATTAGTTTTTATATATGGTTCTTTTATAACTTTTATTTTTTGTCTTTCTGGCATTTTAGATGGACTATCTATGTAAACTATGGATTTATCAGTTAATTCTACTTCATATATTACAGATGGACTAGTAGCTATTAAATCTATATCAAATTCTCTTTCTATTCTCTCTTCTATTATTTCCATATGAAGAAGTCCTAAAAATCCACATCTAAATCCAAAGCCTAATGCCTCAGATGTTTCTGGTTCAAACTCTAGTGATGCATCGTTTAATTTTAATTTTTCTAAAGCTTCTCTTAGAGCTGGAAACTTACTGGATTCTATTGGGAATATTCCACAAAATACCATTGGTTTCATAGGTTTATATCCAGGAAGTTGTGTACTTGGATTATTTGATAAAGTTATTGTATCTCCTACTTTTACATCTTCTATTTTTTTAATACTTGCACATAAATATCCAACTTCACCTGTTACAAGTTCATTTTTCTTCTTAGGATACGGTGTATTAACTCCAAGTTCAACTACATCATATGTTGTATTAGTCGCAAGCATTTTTATTTTATCTCCTACTTTAACACTTCCATTAAATATTCTAATTAATGTAACTATACCTCTATATGAATCAAAATAACTATCGAATATGAGTGCTTGTAAAGTATCATTTTTATCTCCTTTTGGAGGATTTATTCTAGTTATAATAGCTTCTACTAACTCTTTAATACCAATACCATTTTTCGCACTACAAAGAATTATTTCATCTTCCTTAAATCCTAAATTATTTATCAGTTCTTTTTTTACTTTTTCTATATCAGCATTAGGTAAATCTATTTTATTAATAACAGGTATTATAGTTAAATCATTTTCCATAGCTAAATAAAGGTTAGCTAGAGTCTGTGCTTCTATACCTTGGGCTGCATCTACAACAAGTATAGCTCCCTCACATGCAGCAAGACTTCTTGATACTTCATAAGTAAAATCTACATGTCCTGGAGTATCTA
>CANROP010000091.1 GCA_947632265.1 uncultured Bacilli bacterium | reverse complement strand
TTAAATTATCCATTTTAATTTTATTTATTAAATTGAAAGCACATTCATTATATAATGATTTAACTTGCATAAAATTTTCTTGAGAATAATTATTCATTAAATCAAATATGTTTTTCTTATAATTATCTTCTATTTTTAATTCTTGATTATTATTAAGTTTATTTATAAAATCTTCTTCCCAAGTCATAATGCTTTCTTTTAGATTTTCTATAGATTTTTCTAAGTCATCACTTAATAGTTTATGTTCATGACTTAGTTTTTCATAATCTATCTTAGTAGATTCACTATCACTTAATATTTTTTCTTCTTTTAAGAGTAATTCTAATACTACATTTAAACGATTTTGATATCTCTTTAAATCCATAGATAAATTATCAAAATCAGAATTATTTTCATCTATATTTAAATTATAACTTTTAAATTCATCAAAATAGATAGTGATTGCTAAATCTTTTAAATCTATAATAGTTTTATTAAGATTTTCCTTTAATCTAAAAATCTCGTTTTCAGTATTTTTAATACTTTTATTTAATTTAACTTTTTCTTCTTCATCGCTTTCAATAAATTCTTTTAATTCATTTATTTTTTTATCTAAATTTTTAATATTATCATTTATGGTTGCAAGAGATTCTATTTTTTGCTTTAAATCACTATTATCTAATTCTTTTTTTCTATTATTATTTACTTCTATTTCTTTAATTACTTCATTTAATCTTTTATTTTTACTAGATAGTTCATCTTTCTTACTCGTTATAATTGTTTCTACGTTTTTAATTTTTTTATTTATATCTTTATACTCATCATCTTTAGCTTTATAATTTTTAGCTTTTATAGATAAACATAATTCATTATAATTCCTATATACCTTTAAAAAGTCTTTTAATGCTTTACTATTTTTTTCTAATATCTCTATTTGCTCTTTTGTTTTATTCATCTGCTCTATTGCTTCAGATAATGGACGCAAATCATCTTCGGTAAGTGGTTGTAATACTTTATTTAATACATCTATTAAATCAGTTGGTTTATATTCTCTTGATAATTTATTACTTCTTAGTTGTAATAAAAGTTTAATAAATTCATCATATATATCTAAGTTTGGAAACCCAAATAGTAATCTATTAACCATTGCTTTATAATCTTTAGTATTATCTACAAACTCATTAATAGTTCCTAATCTTGATTTAAGTTCATTTTTTGAAAGTGGTATTTTATTTAAACTATCTTTATATAAATAAAAATCTTTTCCAACTCTCATTCCATCTTTTAAACAAAATCCCCAAGATTCTACTGGTCTTCCTTTACGTCCACGAAATCCTAATCCTATGGTTATATATTTATTTTGATCTTCATTATAAGTTTCCATGTAAAGATATGCAGTTGATTCTTCTTTTTGAGTCGATTCAACATCACCTATTATATAATCTTCTATTTTTCTTTCCTTAGAACCAAATGGGTCTAATCTTTCAGGAGATTTATTACCATCTAATATCAAAGGAATAAATGACTGCATTGTTACTGATTTTCCAGATCCATTAGATCCTCTTAAAATCAAATTTCCACCATAAAAGTCAAATTCTTCTTCATCATAAAGCCAAAAATTTAAAAGTCCTATTTTTGTTACTTTAAATCTATTCATAACTACCTCCAAACAAATCTAACTGCTCTTTATCATCTTTAGGTATATACCCAACAAATTTTGATACCATTGGATAAATTTTATATCCTATATCATCAGTTTTAATAAAATCGTACTCTTTCATATAATTTACAATCTCAGTGAAAAAATTCTCTTTAGACATCTCTTTATAATTCTTACTAAAATATTCTAAGTTATCATTTCTAACATCGTTTATTAGCTGCAACAGTTCTTCTTTAGTAAGAGAAAAAGTTTCATTACTGTTCAATATCATTTTACCAGTATTAATATAATCTAAAATTTTAGAACTTACCATTAATACTATATCTGAAATAGCTTTATTATTAGGAAAATCATATTTTTCTTTACTATCAACAGGATACATGAGTAAAGACATGCTTTTTGTAAGTTCTAATTCTCCTTCAGTATACTTACTTAATTCATTACTAATAGGTCCACGAAATTTTCTTAAATAATCTAATTCATATTCATTTAAGTCTTCACTATATGCGACTAACGAATAAAGTAAATGCCTATAAATTTTATATCTTCTAACATCACCTATATTTTCATTTTGATTTGAAAATTCATCATTAATAAAATCGTTTAACGTTGTATATTCTAAAATATTACCTTTAAATTCTCTAACATAATAATTAGATAAACCCGTTGACTCATAGAGTGCTTCTGCATTTGCATTTTCAGTAAATGATAGATGTTCCTCAACTACCTTAATAATACCTAAATCTTTTAAATGATTAATCACATTAACTAAACATTTGCGATGATGAAATAAATTCCAATCTGGTTGGTTATCTAATTCTAAAGTTGCAGCAATATTTTTTACATAATCTATCAAAGATGATAAAATAAACTGTTCTAATTTTGGTTTATCTTCTAAAAATAATAGGATAATAAATAGTATTACATATTCTAAAGGATCATTAAAACAATTAATTCCCATATAACTTTTTGGTACAGATGGTATTTTTTCTAATTTAATAAAGCGATCTGTTATAAGTAATCTACTACCTAATTTAGTCTGTATAAAATTCTTATAGTAATCTAAATTATTTTTTATATCAAAATATAAACTTGGATTTTGCTCTTTAATACACCAAAAATTATTTAATAAATATTCTAATTCTTTTGTATGTATATCCATTTATAAATCACCTTCAAATTCTATTGTTAAACTATTCATATAGAAAACACCATCTGGAGAGGAAATTCTACATTTACCTTCATTTTTATAAATATTATAACTAAGTCCAAACTCAGTTTCTTTTTTTGATGCAGAAGATGATAATAAATTTTGAATATATCTTCTTTCAACTTGTGAAAGTTCTATCTCGCCATCTAATATTATTTTCTTATTTTTTACAAGTTTTTTAAGTACATTTCTATTTTCTTCTTGCATTTTTCTATACTCATCTAAAATTTTTTGTTTTTCAAAAGATTTATCTTTAATTGGATTTATGTTAACTTTTTCTTTTTTTATTTTAGTACGAGAAGATAAAACTATTTCAATAGGCGGAACATTATATGTTTCAACAATAGTATCAGTATTTATATTTGAATTACCAATAAAATGTCTAACGTTTGATATTCCAAAAATAACTGCTGCATACTTATTTGCTTCTTCTATATTATTTAATTTATCAAAAGTCTTACACAAATATTTATATTCTTCTCTTTTATTAGTCATATTTCCATGGAGTTCTATTAAGGAGTTAGCATACTTAGTAATTTTAGCAATTATATTATTAGTGGTATCCATAAGTTTATCACCCTCACTAATAGACTGTCGACTACCCATAAACCACTTAAAAACATTTGTTATTTTACCTAAATTAATTTCTTTAAAACGTTCAAAATTAAAATTTTGATTTAGAATAGGATTGCTTTTATAATATTCGGTTAATTTACTTAAAAATAATTCAATTTGGTTAGTATTAATTTTACTAATAATATCTCTAATTTGATAAATGTTATTCTGATAACCTTTAATAAAATCTTTTAAATATTTAATTATCTCTGATTTAAATTGTAAAAATAAATCACTTTGTAATAATTCTTCTGATTTTGGTTCATTAAATTTTTTAAGGAAATCTTGGTAATTCTCATTAAGTTTTGTAAAATCATCACCTAAATCATTCCATATTTCATTAATGTCTTCAAGGCTTAAACTATCAATATTTTCTAACTTAGTTATCGTTATCCTCAAACGTTCAAATAATTTTGGCTCTAAGGATGCCGTTTTGATTTCCATTTCTTCTAGTGAAATCATTAATCTTTCAATTTCAGTAGCATATTCAGTTAGTTGATATCTAAATTTTTTATTTTTAAATTCTTC
>CANROP010000090.1 GCA_947632265.1 uncultured Bacilli bacterium | reverse complement strand
ATTTTATTTAAAAATGCAACTATCATTTTCACTAATTATTACTTAATAAAATTACTATCATTTTCACTAATTATTCATAATTGTAATAGAAAAAAAATATGTTAAAGATGTGAAAAATTTTTGAAAAAATATCGACTTTATGTAAAAATGATGGTACATTGTATATCGAGTGGTACTAAGAAAACTTTAGAAGCCCTGAATCATTTTTATTAATAGGGTGGGATATTACGAAAGAATATAAAACTAATGAAGAATTATTAGAATATTTAATTTTTAAAAATGTTAAAATCCCTAATAGATAGGATGCATTCAAGAAGATAGAAAAGTATACATATTATTCAATTGTAAACAGTTATAAAACTATTTTCAAAAAAGAAAATGAAATTATAAAGATAATGTATCTTTTGATGAAATATATGATTTATATAATTATGATAAAAATATAAAAAAATATATTTACAAAACTAAGTTATTAATTGTATAATTGATATAAGGTTAAAGATAAACCTTATATAGAATGAAGGTGAGATATGGAAATTTATGTACCAGATATTTATCAAGAAAATATATATAAAATAAATTATGATATGTTACTTTCTAGGGGAATAAAATGTTTGATATTTGATTTAGATAATACATTAGTAACAATAAAAGAAAATACTCCAACAGAAGAAAATAAAAAATTATTTAAAGAATTGAAAGAAAAAGGATTTAAATTATATCTAGTTTCAAATAGTATAAAAACACGTGTAAAACCTTTCCATGAAGAACTTAAAGTTGATTATATTTATAGTGCACAAAAACCTAAAACAGAAAAGATTATTGAACTAATCAATAATTCTAAATTTGACCTCGATGAAATAGCTATGATAGGTGATTCTATGGTAGATGATATAGTATGTGGTAACACTATTGGAATAACTACTATATTATTAGATCAACTTTCAAAAAGTGAATTTCCGTTTGCTAGAATAAAAAGAAGTAGAGAAAAAAGAATACAAAAGAAATTAAGAGATAATGATTTATTTACAAAAGGAAGACATTATGAGTAAATGTATAGGATGTGGTTCTGAATTACAAAATTTAGATAAAGATTTAATAGGTTATACTCCTAATATTAATAATAATTTATGTGAAAGGTGCTTTAGAATACGAAATTATAATGAATATAAATTTGTTATAAAAGATAATAATGATTATATAAATATATTAAAAAATATAAATACTACTAATGATTTAGTTATACTTGTTGTAGATTTATTTAACATAAATAAAAATATTTTAGATATATCTAAATATATAATTAATGATATAATTTTAGTATTAACTAAAAGAGATATATTACCTAAATCATGTTATGATGAAAAATTTAAAGATTACTTTAAAAATTATGATTTAAATGTATTAGATACTATAGTTATAAGTAGTGTAAAAAATTATAATTTAGATGAATTATATAACAAAATAAATCATTATAAAAAAAGTGATAGAGTATATGTAGTAGGATTTACTAACTCAGGTAAAAGTACTCTTGTAAATAAAATAGTATATAATTATTCAGATATTAATACATTAATTACTACTAGTAATTTACCATCTACAACAATTGATTCTATTGAGGTAAAAATAAACGATAACCTTACTTTAATAGATACACCAGGAATACTTGATAAAGGAGATATTTCTAATTTCATAGATAGCGATACATTAAAAAAAATAATTCCAACAAAAGAGATTCGTCCAATTACATATCAGATAAATACTAATCAAACTATAATAATAGATAATTTAGTTAGATTAGATTTAAATAAATGTAAAAGTATTACTATATATATGTCTAATAATTTAAATATAAATAGATATTATAAAGATATAGATGAATTAAAAAATCTAGATATGAAAAAGATAGATATAGATAATGATTCAGATTTAGTTATTCAGGGGTTAGGTTTTATTAAGTTTACGGATAAA
Organism: uncultured Bacilli bacterium; assembly: GCA_947632265.1. Classification (GTDB taxonomy): domain Bacteria; phylum Bacillota_I; class Bacilli_A; order RF39; family UBA660; genus UMGS1613. Next base: position 2,130 of record CANROP010000090.1, on the reverse strand, counting down.
ACACAAATTACATTATATACTAAAAAAGGTATAAATGTATTTGTTAGAAAGAATTTAATATAGGTGATAGAATGAAGAATAAAAAAAGTAAGAAAAAAAATAATGAAAGTAGTAATGTACTTTTGTATGTTGTAATAGCTATAGTTATAATTAGTGTGTTTTTACTACCATTTTTATATGATTATATAGAAAAATCTAGATTGCCTAAGGTAAGTGATGATGTAAATGATGTTAATTATGATAAAGAAGAAGAAAAGGTAATTGATGAAGATGTACTTGAAACTATACATTATCCTAAGATGAGAAATAGTATTTATAGTACATATACTTACTATAGTCTAGATACCTTTACAGTAAATGATTTATCTAATAAAGATATACTTTTAAATGCTTTTTTATCTATTCAAGATGTAAATGCGAATATTAAAAAATATGATGGATATGTATCATGTACTAAGGAGCCTAAACAATTTAGTGATGAAATCATGGCACTTAGAATAAAAAATGTTTTAAGTAAAAATCTTACTTATACTTTAGAAGATTTCTATGTTCCAGAAGATTCTTCAAGTAAATATATTGGTGATTGGACATATAATAAAAATGAAAATATATTTATATATAAAGGATTATGTAGAACAGAAAAAACAGCTACTACATATCACGATTTAGAACAACAAATAAAAATAGAATATCAAAATGATGATATAGTTGCTTATTATTACGTAGGATTCGCTAAAGTTTTAAATAATCAATATACTATTTATAGTGATGCTTCAATGCAAAATGAAATTGGTAGTGGTACTTTAAATAATATAGATGAATTAAACGATATATTTAAATCTATAGATAATAATAATAAAAAAGTATATAAATATACATTTAAAGATACATTATGTACATATAATGAATATTGTTTATATAAAGGTGAATGGACTAATGAATTATAATACTGATGGATTTAATGATAGAAATATATATATAAGAAATTCTAATGATAAAAATAGATTAAGAGAAAATGGACCTAGTAATTTAGATGGTTCGTTTGCTAAAATGAGAGTAGAGGAAAATAAACCTGATGTTAAAACAGTAAATAGAGATAAATCTGAAACTAATTATGAAGTAAGAGGCAATCGTGAAAATTTTGTTATTATGAATAATAATATGAGAAATGCAAATGTAAAAACAAATTCTAATAATCCAGTAAGTAATGCATTAAATAGAAATATGTTTAAAAAATTTTAAAGGTAGAAATACCTTTTTTGTATTTTTATGTAATAAAATAATAATATATTATAGGTGATATTTATTAAACCTATAATTGGAATAATTACAAGAAAAAGTGTAAGTGATGAAGGACATCCTACTAATATTATCTATAATGATATTGTAAAAGCAGTAGTAAAAAATGGTGGTATACCTATTGGTATTATTTTGAGTGAAAACTATAAATTATTAGTAGATATATGTGACGGATTAATATTTCAAGGTGGAGATGATTTTGAAGAATATGATGTAGATACCGTTAAATATATTTATAAAATAGATAAACCTTTACTTGGAATATGCTTAGGTATGCAACTGATTGGATATGTATTTGATGGAGATGTAATCGATATAGATAATCATAAAAAGAAATTACATTATGCTCATAGTGTAGTGATTAAAAGAGATACAAAACTTTATGATATATTTAAAAAGAATATAATTAAAGTTAATAGTAGGCATAAATCAGTTATTATAAATACTAAACTTAATGTAAGTGCACTAAGTCATGATAATTACATAGAAGCAATAGAAGATTCAAGTAAAAAATTTTTTATTGGTGTTCAGTGGCACCCAGAATCAATGATTTACTATGATGAACTTCAAAATAATATATTTAAATGTTTTATCGAAAGCACATTAAATGACTATAAATGAATTTTTTAAGATATTATTAATTTATTTTTTTTGAACATAATATATATATTGAATTTTTTTGCCAGAAATGGCAAAAAAATTCAATGAAAGATAAATAAGAGAAAATCTTATACTAAAGTTATACATATAGATACAGGATAAACGCATGAGAAATTGTGCGTTTTTTGTGTTATTATATATAAGGGAATAAAAAAGGTGGTAAAAATGGCA
>CANROP010000089.1 GCA_947632265.1 uncultured Bacilli bacterium | reverse complement strand
TTTATATTAAAATTTTCATTTTAATATCTTTTTTATCTGGTGTGACTAGTTTTCCATAAAACTTTTCACACTATCATTATGTCATTCACTTTTTAGTTCAAATAAAATATCTCTTAGTTCCATAGCTCTTTCAAAATCTAAGTTTTTAGCAGCTTCTTTCATTTCATTCTCTACACGAATCATTAATTTAGCTTTATCCTGTTTTGTCATTTTTTCTGGTTCTTTATTAGATTTTTCTTCTATTTCATTAGATATAACATCAGATATAGCCTTCACAATCGTTTTTGGAACTATGTTGTTCTTTTTGTTATATTCTTCTTGAATGTTTCTTCTTCTATTTGTTTCATTTATAGCTATTTCCATTGATTCACTTATTGTATCTGCATACATTATAACATGTCCATCTGAATTACGTGCTGCACGTCCTATAGTCTGTATTAAACTTCTCTCACTTCTTAAGAAACCTTGCTTGTCAGCATCCATTATGGCTACTAAACTTACTTCTGGAATATCTAATCCCTCTCTAAGTAAGTTTATTCCTACTAAGACATCATATTTACCCATACGTAAATCTCTTATTATTTTTAATCTTTCTAATGTTTTTATCTCTGAATGAAGGTAAGCAACTTTTATATCTAATCCTTTTAAATACTGTGTAAGTTCTTCTGCCATTCTTATTGTTAGAGTAGTTACTAAGACTCTTTCTTTCTTTTCTGTTCTGATGTTTATTTCTTTTACTAAATCGTCTATTTGATTTTTAGTTGAATGTACTTCTATTATTGGATCTAGTAAACCTGTTGGTCTTATTACTTGTTCAACTACGTTATCTGATTTTTCTAATTCATAATCTCCTGGGGTAGCTGATACGTATATTACTTGATCTAGTTTGTTTTCAAATTCATCAAATTTAAGTGGTCTATTATCGAGTGCACTTGGAAGTCTAAATCCATAATCTACTAAAACTTCTTTACGAGCTCTATCTCCGTTATACATTCCTCTTACTTGTGGAATTGTGACATGTGATTCATCTACAAATAATAGGAAATCTCCTTTAAAGAAATCTAATAGTGTAGTAGGGGTTGCACCTGCTTCTTTAAGTGCTAAATGTCTAGAATAGTTTTCAACACCTCTACAAAAACCAGTTTCTTCTAGCATTTCCATATCGTAGTTGGTTCTTTCACTAAGTCTTTGATGTTCAAGTAATTTATTGTTTTCCATAAAATAATTTAATCTATCACTTAGTTCTATTCTTATATTTTCTATAGCTTTTTTAAGTTTATCTTCACTTGTTACGAAATGACTTGCTGGAAATATAGCAATCGTTTTTTTATTTGTGAGTATTGAACCTGTTAGTGGATCAAATTCTTTTATCGAATCTATTTCGTCACCAAATAGTTCTACTCTTATACCTCTTGTATGTTCATTTACTGGTATTATATCTATTATATCACCTTTAGCCCTAAAAGTACCTCTTTTAAAATCAATATCGTTTCTCTCATATAACATGTCTATTAATTTCTCTATGATTTTTTCTCTTTCTATTATTTCTCCCACTTCTAGATTCAACATTTTTTTCTGGTATTCTTCTATTTCACCTATACCATATATACATGAAACTGAAGCAACTACTATTACATCTTTATAATTGAGTAGGGAAGCGGTTGCTGCATGTCTTAATTCATCTATTTCATCATTTATTGCGGCATCTTTTTCTATGTAAGTGTCTGTTTTAGCTACATATGCTTCTGGTTGGTAATAATCATAGTATGATACGAAGTACTCAACATGATTTTCTGGAAAAAGTTCTTTAAATTCTGCATAAAGTTGTCCTGCTAGTGTTTTATTATGAGCAAGAACTAGAGTAGGTTTGTTTACTTTTTCTATAACGTTTGCCATAGTAAATGTTTTTCCACTACCTGTTACACCTTTTAATACTTGATTTTTTACTCCGTTATTTATTCCATCTACTAGTTTTTGTATCGCTTGAGGCTGATCTCCAGTTGGTTTATATTTTGAATGAATTTTAAACATTTTTATCACTCATTTCTGCAATTTTTTTAAAATTATTCGTGTAAAATTCATGTAATTAGTTCAAATATTCGTGTAATTTTTAATCTATAATGTACTCAAAAATGGTCTTACAAGAATTTTTACGAACAAAAGTCACAAACTTAATTTTTAGGACTAAAGATAATTAAAAAATATTAAACATAATTTCTTTAATCATTTTACCATTTATTTTATAACAAAACAAGGAAACACGTGTATGTTTCCTCAATTTTTTATATAAAGTTGTGTACTTTTGACAATTCAAATTTTTTATAATTTTTTTTGTAGTATTTTATTTACATCTAATTCAACTATACACATAGGTGTAGTGCAAGATTGGTTGCTAAAGCAAGATAAAATTAAATCAATAAAAGTCAAATCATCAAGATATTTTTCAGTAATTTTAATATTTTCACTACTTAAGTTTTTATAGAATTGTTCTCTAATTGAAACATCATCAATCTCAAAAGGATAATTTCTAACTGCTACAGCAACAATTTCTAAATCCTCTAATTTTTTACCCTTTCTCAATTTCTTTCTTATTTTTTTATTTAACCCTTTTTCTATTCTTTTACTTAATTGATTTAATCCAATTATATCAAAATACTCATCAGAAAATCTTTCTAATTTTTTAATATTAACACAAAAAACTTTCAAGTTTTTCATAACACATCCACCTTTGAATATGAGAGTATTATATATTAAAAATACTAATTTATCAAACTGCTTATACTGATATAGTAACTATTTCAATTTCATTTAGAAATTTTCTAATTACCTCTAATATTCTTTCAAAAATAATCCCTTGTGCATATTTATTTTTTTCTGTATATTTTTTCCAATAAATTTTTATTCTTTCATAACTTAAAATATCATCTAATATTTGCATATAATCATTTAAAACATCTAAAGAATCTCTTTTAGAAAAAGTATTTTTGATAGCTTCTTTTACTATTTCAACATTAATTTCTTCTTTTAATCTAGTTAAAAACAAATAAATATCATAATAATCTTTCATTCTTGTATTATAATTTCCTCTTCTTAAAATTGTTTCAAGTTTTTCTGCTAATATTGTTTCTAAATTATATGAACTGATTAAAATACTTCTATTTTCAAATGTTAAAGGATATTTATACTTTATTTCTTTCGGAGTTATTTCATCACCTGTTGAAATATCAATATCTAAATTAACTTTAAGGTTTTGTAGGTGTGCAACAATTTTGTATTTATTTCCACCATACTCATCATCTTCTCTTATATCAGTTACATCTATAACATTAAATTTTACACCATCATTTAAATCTACCCCGAGTATTTCATTTAACACTTTTACCATATGTTCTTTTGAAATACTTAAACTTTTAATAGATGCATCCATATCTTTTGTTGTCCTATTATCAATTCCAAAAATTGCTGATAACAATAATCCACCTTTTAAAATAAAATTATCTTTATATTTTGATATAGATATTCTTTCTAGAATTCTTTCAAACATAAATTTTTGTAATACCTCATAATGATTTATATTGTACTTACTTTCTATATCTTTAGATTTTTCCTTTAAATCATTATAAGTTATCATTTCATTAACACCTCTATTATTGTAGTAAGTTTTTCATATACATTAAAAATTTTTGCATATTCATCAAGTTTAATTAAGTCTTTCTCCTTACTATTAAAATAATTGTTTAATATCTTATTGTATAGTTCAATATCATATTCATTATGACTTTTTAACATATCACATATGCATCTTTCTGCATTATATATTTTTATAGGATTTCCATATGGACTCATTACTTCTATAACACCTATATTTATTTTACTTTTTTTTACATAATGGCAATTAATATTTTTAATATTACTGCTACCGCTAATTCTTGTAACATCTAATTGATAAGGAGGTCTATCGCTCAAATTTAAAATATGAAGAGCAGTATTATAAGAAAAAATTGTATTTATAAATCTTTTTTGTAATAAAAAGTACTCATCTTCGATCAAATCATTATCTATATATATTCCATATGATACTTTTCTTAAAACTTTATCTTTTATTAATTGTGGTATTTTAGTTTTTGAAATTCCTAAATGCTCTATTTCTTTAGTAGTAACATAACCATT
>CANROP010000088.1 GCA_947632265.1 uncultured Bacilli bacterium | reverse complement strand
TTATACTAGCGATAATAGCTCTAATAGCTACACCAATAATACTAAATATAATAGAAGATACAAGAAGACAAGCAGTATTAAGAAGTGGAGAATTATATTTAGAAGGTGTAAAAGAAGAAATCGCAAGAAAAAATTTAACAAGTGAATTTAGTCCAAAAGAATGTAAAATAGAAGATGACGGAAACCTAAAATGTGATGATGTACCATTAATAGTAGAAACAAGTGGAAGAAAACCAACTAAAGGAACCATAACATTTGAGAATGGAAAAGTAACAGATGTAAAAGACATGGTACTAGGAGATTATACACTTGAAACAGATGAAGATGGTAATTTAAGAATAAAGGATGGAACATCAGGAGGAACTGGAGATTCTGAAGAAAAAGATGATGATGAAGCATATAAAGACCCATCAGGAGCAAATGCCCCAGAAATAAATAATGGATTAACCCCAGTAAAATGGAATGATGAACAAAAAGCATGGGTAATAACAACAACAAGCGACCCAGACTGGTATGATTATGGAAATCAAAAATGGGCGAATGCAGTAATATTAGAGGACGAAGTACATAAAGAAGTAGGAGAAACCTTAACAGTACCAACATCAGAAAGTGCGACAACTGATGTAAAAGCAATGTTGGTATGGATACCAAGATATGAATATAAGATAGAAGGTACTTATGGAAAACATCCAGATGGAACGGATGGAACACAAGCAAAACCAGGAGAAATAAAAGTAAACTTTATAGGAACAGAAGCAGTAGCAACAGCAAATTACCATATACACCAAGCATTTACATTTGATGGAAATGAGTTAAGTGGAATCTGGGTAGGAAAGTTTGAAACAACATGGACTGGGGAATATCCATTACAAGGTTCTCTAGGAGTAGTAGAAAATCCAACAATATTACCAAACACAAAAGCACTAGTAGGACAAACAATAAGTGAACAATTTGCGACAGCAAAAAAACTTGTAGTAAATGGTTATGATACCCATATGGCAAAGAATAGTGAATGGGGAGCAGTAGCTTACTTAAGTCAAAGTACTTATGGAAAGTATGGTAATCCAAATTATGAAGAAACAAATAAAGAAGTATATATAAATAATTCAAGTGACATGTATACAGGTCGAAGTGGAGGAACACCAGGAATTGGAAATGGAAATGATGATGAGTATTATTCATCAACTGGAACATGTACATATGATAACAAGACACCATCAACAGATGCAGATGTAAAAGCATTATGTGGAGAAGGAGCAAGTACAACAGGAAATATTACAGGAGTATATGATATGAGTGGAGGAGCCCGTGAATATGTAATGGGCTACTTAGAAGAAATAAATGACTCTCTTCCATGGGGATCTACTTCAGATGAAAACTATGCAGGTTTTACTGAAGATACAAAACCAGACTCAAAATACTATGACGTATATGAAAGTCAAGATCCAAATTCGAAAGATGGTTCATTATCAGCAACAGCATGTAATAAAGGAGTCTGTTACGGACATGCATTAAGCGAATCGAATAATTGGTATGGCGACATGGCTGTTTTCGTTGATTCGTCCTGTCCTTGGTTTGTGCGTGGTGGCGACTATGACACTGGGGCTGAGGCTGGGTTGTTCGACTTCCTTCGTGGCTGGGGCAGTGCCTACAGCCGTGGTTCCTTCCGCATCGTTCTTGCAGCTGTGTAGCAGCTTCCCTCTGAACACAACTAGTAAACAATAAATTAAAAATTTTAACGACTGATAGAGTTATAACTTTATCAGTTTTCTTTTTACTATTGACATATAAACTAAATTTAATATAAAATTAACTTAGGAGGTATTATATGACAGATTGGGATATTAAATATTTAGAATTATGTAAAAGAATATTAAAAGAGGGAATAGAAGTTGAAAATAGAACAGGTATTAATACAATAAAAGTACCTAGTCATAATTTTCATTTTGATTTAAGTAAAGAATTTCCAATACTACAAACAAAACAATTATTCTTTAAGAATGCAATAACTGAAATGCTTTGGATATATCAAGCGCAGTCAAATGATGTGTCTTGGTTACATGAAAGAAATAATCATATTTGGGATAAATGGGTTGTAGATAAAGATGGATATTATAGAGATTATGATGATAATACTAAAGAATTAAAAAGTGAAAAATTTTATGGAGAAGAATTTGCTGGTACAATAGGTACTGCATATGGATGGATTGTTAATAGATATAAATTAATAGATAAATTAATAAATACTATTAAAAATAATCCTAAAGATAGAAGGCTTGTAATGTCACTTTGGCAAGATGAATGGTTAAATACTGCAGTACTTCCATCTTGTGTATGGTCTAGTGAATGGGATATTACTGATGGTAAATTAAATATGTTAGTTCATCAAAGAAGTTGTGATGTGGCACTTGGTCTTCCATTTAATGTAACACAGTATGCAACGCTACTTAGTTTGATTGCTAAAACAACAGATTTAGAAGCAGGTACAATAGATTGGTCAATAAAAGATGCACATCTTTATGTAGATGAAATAGAAGGAATAAAAGAACAACTAAAAAGAGAAGAGGTTTATAATAAACTTAATAATCTATCTATTAAAGAATTAAAATTATTAAAAGAAAATCTAGAAACTGAACAATTTGAAAAAGAAATAACTAAAGAAAATGATAGAACACTTAAAATTATAGATATAATAATAAATCCTGAAAAGCCTTATTTATGGGTAAATCCTGATATTAAAGATTTTTACAGTTATGATAATTCAAGCAAGTTAAATGATATTAAAGTAAAACAATATAAACATATGGGAAAAATAGATTTTCCTAAAGCACACTAAAGGAGTATTTATGAATATAAGTATGATAGCTGCTATAGGTAAAAATAATGAATTAGGTATAAATGGAAATCTAATATGGAGATTTAAAGGAGATATGAAATTTTTTAAAGAAACAACTATGGGGCATGTAGTTGTTATGGGGAAAAATACATTTTTATCACTTCCAAAAGTATTACCTGGTAGAAAAAATATAGTTTTAACAAAAAGTAATATAGATAATAAAGATATAGAAATCTATAGAAGTATAAAAGAGTTTTTAGATAGTTATAAAGATTTTAATGATGAAATATTTATAATAGGTGGAGCAAGTATTTATAATGAGTTTATAGAATATGCAAAAAAGATGTATTTAACTGAAATAGATATGAATGAACCTAATGCTGATGTATTTTATCCAAATTTTAATAAAGATGAATGGGAACAAGAGGCTTTAGGAACTAATGAAGAAAGCAATATAAAATATAAGCATGTCTTGTATAAAAGAAAATAGATTTAATAGGTGATTTATGGATTTATGGAAGTATGAAAATGAATTATTTAAAGATGGAATAAATTTTATAGGTGGAGTAGATGAGGTTGGAAGAGGTCCACTTATAGGTAATGTAGTTGCTGCATGTTGCGTGTTACCAAAAGACTTTAAGTTAGATGGACTTACTGATTCAAAGAAACTTACTGAGAAAAAAAGAGATAAATTTTATGACTATATTATAAAAAACTCTATCGCATACGGAATCGGTGAAGTAAGCCCAGAAGAAATAGATGAAATAAATATATATGAAGCAAGCAGAAAAGCTATGATGCTCGCAATAAATGAAGTTAGAAAAAAGATAAATTTAGAGCATGTTTTAACAGATGCCATGCCACTACCTGATCTGGATATACCACATACTCCAATTATAAAAGGAGATGCCAAAAGTATAACTATCGCTGCTGCTAGTGTAATAGCTAAAGTAACACGTGATAGAGAAATGTATGAATTAGATAAAAAATATCCAAATTATGGATTTAAGAATCATAAAGGATATCCTACTAAAAAACATATAGAAGCCTTAAATAAATATGGGCTTATAGATGGATATAGAAAAACTTATAAACCAGTATCTTTAATTTTAGAAAAATATTCTAGTAAAAAATCTAGTAATAATTAATAACTATTATATTGTTGACTAACTTTATGAACTAATATATAATAATTGGTATGGAGGATTTGGTATGGAATTTATTGAATTTAAAGATTATGTTGAATGCAAATATGATAATGTTGGATATTTTTATGAAGGTTTAGCCGTTGTACGAAAAGAAGAACTATATGGATATATAAATAAAGAAGGGAAAGAGGTAGTACCTTGTAAATACCGTAATGCATTTAGTTTTTTTGATGGATTTGCTACAGTAGAAAATGAAGAAGGATTATGTGGATACATAAATAAAGAAGGGAAAGAAATAATACCTTGTAAGTATCTTGATGCTGAAGTATTTCTTGGAGGCCTA
>CANROP010000087.1 GCA_947632265.1 uncultured Bacilli bacterium | reverse complement strand
CACCGGCATAAGGATATTTACATGGGATTACTTCTTTTCCATCTTTATTTATATATCCATAACGTCCTTTTTCATTTCTTACTTTAGCTAAGCCATCATGAAAATCACCGGCATAAGGATATTTACATGGGATTACTTCTATTCCATCTTTATTTACATACCCATAACGTCTTTTTTTATTTCCTATTATAGCTAAACTGTCATGAAAATCACTGGCATAAGGATATTTACAGGCAATTACTTCAATTCCGTCTCTATTTATATATCCATATCCTTTTTCATTTTGTACTTTAGCTAAGCCTTCACTAAAATTTCCTGCGTCTTCATATATACAAGGGATTACTTCTTTTCCATCTTTATTTATATATCCATAACGTCCTTCTTCATTTTGTACTCTAGCTAAACCGTCAATAAAATCTTCTGCATCTTCATATATAAAAGGTATTACTTCTTTCCCTTTTTTATTTACATATGCATAACGTTCTTCTTCATTTTCTACTCTAACTAAACCTTCACTAAAATGTCCAACATTAAAATACTTACAAGGTACTACTTCTTTACCTTCCTTATTTATAAGTCCATCATGTCCTTCTTCGTTTTCTACTACAGCAAATCCATTAAAAAAATTAGATGCACTACAGTATATACAAGGGATTACTTCAATTCCATCTTTATTTATATATCCATAACGTCCTTTTTCATTTCTTACTCTAGCTAAATCATCACTAAAATATCCAATATTATCATATTTGCACTTAACATAATCATTAAATTCTATAAATTTCATATAAATTCCCCCAATCATTTATTATATATTAATTTATAAAGTTAGTTAACAAAAATTATTAATCACAAGTTAGTCAACAAAAATTATTGATCATCATAAGCATTTCTATTAACTTTAAAATTTTTCATATTCAACCCCCTCGATTGCCATATATACTAACATAATAAGGGATATTTGTCAAATCTACCTTTTAATCAAAAATTTTCTATGAATAATTAGTAAAAAGTTTAGAGTTTCGTACTTAATAAAGTTTAAAAATATTTACAATTCCTTTATTTATACGGCTTTAAAGTAAATTCAATTTTGTATAATCATATTTTTCTTATTTTACTTATTAACACCGAATATATCTTAATAACTATAAAGGAATGTTTCATCAAGTATATTGCTAAAAGAATTTAATATAAAAAGAGGTATACCCTCTTAGTTATTACTATTATGATTTTCTACATTACTGTAGTATCTTTTTCCTAATTCAACTAATCTTTTAGTCATTTCTCCACCTACAGTACCATTTAATCTACTTGATGTATCTGCACCTAACTGTATTCCAAGTTCATTAGCTATTTCGTATTTTAAATTTTCAACAGCTTCTTTTGATCCTTTTACAACTAACTTGTTTTGCATACTTCTCACCTCATTATTATTATCTCCAGGTAATGAATTAATATAATGAAAGTTTTTTCCAATAAGTTAAAATTAATATAATTTAATTAATAATTATTATTTACCAAACTAACAATTTCTACTACTAATAAAATCATATTAATTACAAAAAATAATAAAGGGAAATGATTTATTAAAACGTTATTGATTATCTATTTTCTTATTTATATTTTTTTAAATTTAAAAATGAATCTTTCTCTTAATTTAACAAAAAGATAGCAAAAAGTGTGCTATCTATTTTCTTATTTAGTATAAGTGTTTCCACCTAAATGTTGTTCACCCATTTGTACTAATCTCTTAGTGATTTCTCCTCCAACTGAACCATTAGCTCTTGAAGTAGCATCAGGACCCATATTAACTCCTAATTCACTAGCGATTTCGTATTTCATTTTATCTATAGCTTGTTTAGCTCCAGGTACAACGAATTTACTTGTTGAATTATTTTTCATATACTCACCTCCTGTACATTTATAGAATGTGTACAAAGAGGATTTTTATTCAAATTTTATTTGGTAATTTTTTCTATTATAATAAATCACTAAAATCTTCTTTTTTTAAGTTTGTTATAACTTCTACATTATTAATTGCTTCATCTATTAATTCTTCATAATCAAAGCTCATTTCATATAATAAACATTTATTTATATCTGGATTTATTACTGGATGAGTTGGTAAGAATATAGTACAGCAATCTTCATATGGAAGTATACTTGTTTCATATGTTTTTATCTTTTTTGAAATTTCAATTATTTCTAACTTATCCATACAAGCAACAGGTCTAATTACTGGAAAATTGGTAACACTATTAATGACACCTATACTTGTTAGTGTTTGGCTTGCTACTTGACCGATTGATTCTCCATTTATTATAACTTTACAATTATGTTTTAAAGCAAGATTTTCTGCTATTCTATACATCATACGTCTCATAATAGTTATTACATAACTATCTGGTACATTTTTGTATATTGCTTCTTGTATTTTTGTAAATGGTATTACATTAACTTTTATATTTCCAGAATACTCATTTATGATTCTTGCGAGTTCTATTACTTTATTTTTAGCTTCTATACTAGTATGTGGTGGAGATTCAAAATATAAGCATTCTAAATCAACACCTCTTTTTAAAGATAAATATCCTGCTACAGGTGAATCTATTCCACCACTTAACATAAGCATACCTTTACCTTGTATTCCAACAGGATATCCTCCTAAACCTTTTATTTCATTTGTATAAATAAATGTACCTTCTATTCTTATTTCTACTGTTACTGTTATATCAGGATTATGTACATCTACTTTACAATTTATATTTTTTAAAACATGTCCACCTAGTATATTATTTAATTCCATACTGTGAACATTAAAAGATTTATCTGCTCTTTTTGTATTGATTTTAAAAGTATTAAAATTCTCTTTATTTAATAACTCTAATACTTTAGCTTTTATATCTTCAATATTAGTATTTACTTTATGGCATATAACTATTCCATGTATACCAAATACATGTGTTAATTTTTCTACTACACTACTTAAATTATTACATTCAATATACATTCTAACTCTATCATATTTTAATTCTATTTCTTCATCTTTTAATATTTTTTTTATATTATTTGAAAGTAATTTAGTAAATGCATTTCTATTAGCTTTTTTTGTTGTAAGTTCTCCATATTTAATTAATATTAAATTATCCATACTTCACCTCAAGTTCGTAAATAAATTATACAATAAATGAGTATCTTTGTAAATAATTTTAATTTTCTATTATTTCTTTTTTACTTTTTGTGGATAATCTTCTTTATTATCTTCATAATCATCTATTATTTCTACATCTTCTAGATTTGTACAATCAGAGTTTTTAAAATCTTCCAGTAATTTTTTATTAATACGAACTCCTTTACTTCCTTTGAAATCACAATCAGAAACTTTATTAATATAGCACTCATCAAAAGGACCTATAAATTCTACATCAGTAAATTTACAATTAAAGAAACCTTTGAAATACTCATTACCTAGTGTTTGTGGATTTATTATTGCTCCCTTACTTCCTGTAAAATCAGCATAATCAATTTTGCATCCATCAAATGGTCCTGTAAATTCTACATCAGCAAATTTGCAGTTATATAAATTCTTTTTATATACTGTTTGGGGATTTATTTTAGCTCCTTTACTTCCTTTAAAATTAACTCTCTCAATGTTGCATTTATCAAATGGTCCTATAAATTCTACATCGGTGAATGTAGAATAAGATAAACTTTTATAAAACTTATCACCTAGTGTTTGTGGATTTATTATTGCTCCTTTACTTCCTGTAAAATCAGCATAATCAATTTTGCATCCATCAAATGGTCCTGTAAATTCTACATCAAAAAAACTGAAACCAGATAAATCCTTCTTATATATTGTTTGTGGATTTATTTTAACACCTTTAGAGCCTTTAAAAGAACAATATCTAAAATTAGCGAATCCATCAAAATTAACAAGAGAAAGATCCAAATAATGCATTATATACCAATAAGGAATATCTTTAGTAAAAACTTTAGCATAATATTCTTTTCCATTAGGTTCTGTGTAATATACATCATTACCAAAAATATATTCTCTTTCATAATTTGTTTGTCTATAACCACGTACTGACTTAATTTCAACTATTACTCCTGGTGGGACTTCTTCACAATTTAAAAAATCATTATACACTCGGTAACGGTCCCAGTAATCGAATATGCATTCTTCAAGTTTTCCTTTTGGTATATCAAATTTTAAATGTTCAGGTTTTAAACCACTTTTAGCATATAACTCAAGTGCGACTATCAAATTCATTCTAGTTGGATCATTTATAAAAGTATCAAACAATCCTTCTATTCCTTCAACAATTTCTACATCACTTAAATCTGGTTTGTTAAATTCGTTTGAATTTTCGGCATTTTGATTTAAATAATCAAGTACATATTTATTAACTTTTGCTCCATGACTTCCTTTAAAATCCACACTTGGACTAATAATTGTTTTAATGTAACCTTTGATTTCTGCATCGCAAAAACGACAATGTTCTATATAATATAATATAGTATTAAAATTTATAACTGCTCCTTTACTTCCTGTAAAATCAGCATAATCAATTTTGCATCCATCAAATGGACCTATAAATTCTGCATCAGCTAGCCTACAAAAATTCAAGTTTTTTTCAGGTACCATCTGTGGGTTTATTTTAGCTCCTTTACTACCCTTAAAACTAACAGATTTTATTTGGCACCCATCAAATGGTCCTGTAAATTCTACACCAGAAAAGTGACAATTAGATAAATCTTTTC
>CANROP010000086.1 GCA_947632265.1 uncultured Bacilli bacterium | reverse complement strand
AACTGCGAGTAGCTCTATTAGGGTAAAGCCATTATTTAATTCTAAATGACCCCCCCCCCGTACGAACATTTGTTCTAATCATAACTTTTACCTCTTTCCTTTCTCTACTGTACTCTCCGTACTATTAAAATATTATCATGTTTTTTTACATTTTTCAAGTATAAATTTTTTAAAAAAATTTCAAAAAAAATTTCAAAAATAGTAAAATTAAAGAATTGTATAGTAAAAAATACAGAATTTAAATTTCTGCAAACAATTTTTTAATTTCTGCATTTTTTACTATGCAAAACGTTAAAAACACGTATTTGACTAAGATTTACACTTGTTATATAATTTG
This sequence comes from uncultured Bacilli bacterium, assembly GCA_947632265.1. Lineage (GTDB taxonomy): Bacteria > Bacillota_I > Bacilli_A > RF39 > UBA660 > UMGS1613. The sequence continues at coordinate 4,520 of CANROP010000086.1, read as the reverse complement.
AACTACAGGAAGAAAAAAGGCTTTGATTATTTTGACCTTATTATATATTTTATAATTGTAGTTTTACTTTTCATTCATTACTTATTCCTTCTAATTTATAGCCTTATTTTCTTCCTGTATAATAGTCTTTCTTTTAAATAGCTTTAGATCTACATATGTAGATCTACTTTTTTTAATTGTATAACATTAGATATAACAATTATAGCCTCAGTTACAATTCCAGCATATGAACTTACAAATATTGCATAAGTCATCCAAGAAATTGAATTAAATATTCCACCTATCAATAAAGATTTTCTAGTATCAAAATTCATTGATATTAAATATATACTAGTACCAATTATTGGTATTATTGAATATATATTTTCAAAAAATATGTAAGCTATTGCTAAATATAAAAGTTCTATAAATATAGTTATAAATATTTTATGATTTTTAAATTTCATAAATAATATATTTCTAAATATACTTACTATACTAGAGTATGCTCCAGATAAAGCACCCAGTAAAAAATAATGAACTGCATAAGCAAAATTAGATACAATTTGATAAATAAGTATAGAAGCTGTACTTTTTTTATAATAAGAAAGTACTAATAAACAGAAAGCTAAAATACCTATTAACTGTATATAAAGCATATTTTACCCTACATATTTCCTAAATATTTAGCAGTTCTAACCATTTGTGCACTATAACCCATCTCATTATCATACCAAGCAATTATTTTAACTAATTGATTACCATCTACATCAAGTACTTTAGTTAATTGTCCATCTACTAAAGCACCTATCTTTGAACCTATAATATCACTTGATACAATTGGATCCATAGTAAGTTTAATAGTTTCACTTTCATTATTTTTAAATAGATTATTTATCTCTTCTTCTGTTACATTTCTATTTAATTCTAATGTAAGATCTATTACTGAACCAGTAGCTACAGGAACCCTTAAGGCACTTCCATCCATTTTACCTTTTAAAGATGGTATTACAAGTCCTATCGCACTTGCAGCACCCGTAGATGATGGGATAATATTTGCAGCACATGCTCTACCACGTCTTGAATTTATACCTTTTTTATGAGCTATATCAAGAGTTACTTGATCGTTTGTATAAGCATGAACAGTTGTCATATATCCTTTTTTAATACCTATATTTTTTTCTATTATATTAAGTACTGGAGCAAGACAATTAGTAGTACAACTAGCTGCACTTATCACTTGTTCACTACCATCTAAAATATTCTCATTTACATTATATACTATAGTTTTTAAATCTCCTTTAGCAGGTGCACTTATTATTACTTTTTTAGCTCCTGCAAGTACATGTGCATAAGCACTCTCTTTATCAGTAAACTTACCTGTGCATTCAAATACTTCATCTATATTAAGTTCCTTCCAAGGTAAATTAGCGGGATCCATTTCCTTATATACTCTAACACGTCTATTTCCTACTATTATATAATCCCCTTCATAACTTATTTCATCTACTCTATAATTACCATGATTAGTATCATATTTAAGTAGATAAGCAAGTTGTTCTGCATCTGTTAAATCATTTATCGCAACTACTTCAAAATTACTATCTTCTTCCATTATTCTAAATACTAATCTTCCTATTCTTCCAAATCCATTTATCGCTACTCTTATCACATATATTCCTTCTTTCTAACTTTTAAAGCAACTTCCACCTATAAATTCTCTAAGTACTGAATCTGGTGGTATATCATCACTAGGTATTGGTAAAAAATTCCTTAAGAAATTTATAAGTCTTAATGCTTCTGGGTATTCAGCATCAGTTTCTTCTACATTAAATAGTAATGGTTCTACATAAGTCTTAAGTACTCCTATTTCATAGATGAGTGCTGAATTTATAACTGTATCTACATCATCTTGAAATCTATATATATTATTTCTTTCTCCTGCCTTTATACTAGGCCACATTTTTAAAGTTTCTTTTGCGCCATGTCCTCTTGTTTTACTATCTCTTACAATTCTTCTTAATTTCCTAATATCACTCGTATGTACATGGCTATGGTTATCTATGTTAATTTGTGTTAATGGACTAATATAAATTTTATATTTTTGACTGTTATCAATAGACATAGTAAGTTCATCGTTTAAAGCATGTAATCCTTCTACTATTATTATATCTTTCTCGCCTAATTGAAGATAATTACCATTATATTCTCTTTTAGCTAAGACAAAGTTATATGTAGGTAAATTTACTTTTTTACCATCTAATAAATCTGATAAATTTTTATTAAATAACTCTATATCTAATGCATTAATAGATTCAAAATCTGGTACTCCATTTTCATCTAAAACTCTTTTATCCAAATCTAAATAGTAATCATCAAGACCTATTGGATGTGTTATATATCCTTTACTTCTTAAATATATATCTAACTTTTTAGAAGTTGTAGTCTTACCACTTGAAGATGGTCCAGCAATTAATACTACCTTTATATTTTTTTTACTATTACTTATATCTTCAGCAATACTAGCTAGTTGTGAATCATAATGTGCTTCAGCTAAGTTTATATATTCAGATATTTTAGCTTGTGAAACTACTCTATTTAAATCAGATGCATTTTCTATTCCTATTATCTTACCCCATTTAGTATAATCTAAGAATTTATTAAATACTTTTTCATGATGAACATAATCTAGAGTACATTCTGGATTAACGGTATCAGGTAGTGAGATAACAAATCCATTATCTTTTAAATATGTAAGTTTAAAATCATTTATCTGTTTTGTACTATATGCCATCTTGCCATAGAAATAATCATATATATCACTTATTCTATAAAGATTTATATAAGTATTAGATATATATTTTAATACATTAACCTTATCTAATCTACCAAGTTTTCTAAAATATTTTATCGCATCTATTCTAGATACACTAACTTTAGTAAATGCATAATCATCTTTTACTATTTCAAGCATCTCTTTATATATATTGTTTACTACATCTTTATTTACTTTAGCATTTTCTATAGAACAATAAATTCCACGATCTATAGAATACTCAGTCTTTACTAAGGCTTCACTACCTAAAACATTTCTAACAGCTAGTATTAATATAAATACTGCACTATTCATATAAACAGAATTACCTAGTTCACTACTTCTATCAAAGAAATCTACATTACATTTTTTCTTTAATGTTTCACTCAAATCAACTATATCATTATCAGCTTTCGCAACTAATATATCATAACTAAAGTTGTGTTTAAAAGATTCAGATATAGCTTTAAAAGTAGTTCCTTCTTCAAATTCAATTACTTCATTACCTCTAAATGTAACTTTAAATTTTTTACCCATACTATCCCTCTTATCCTATCTATATTATATATTACCAAAAAATTAAAACTTTGTCACTTATTTTATTGTATAAAATTATTTTTTTATTACTAATATATATGTAGGAGATGATTTTATGATTATACCTACAGTAATTGACAAAGTTAATAATACAGAAAGAGTATATGATATTTATTCAAGATTATTAAAAGATAGAATTATAATAATTAATGGAGAAATTAATAATGATGTTGCAAATGCAGTTGTAGCTGAACTTCTTTACTTAGATTCACTAAATCATGATGACATTAATTTATATATAAATTCTCCTGGAGGTAGTGTTACAGATGGAATGGCTATATATGATACTATGAATTTTATTAAAAGTGATGTTACAACTATTGGAGTTGGTATGTGTGCTTCTATGGCAGCTTTTCTACTTAGTAGTGGTAAAAAAGGTAAAAGATGTGCTCTACCTAATAGTGAGGTTATGATACATCAACCACTTGGTGGTGCTCAAGGTCAAGCTACTGAAATAAAAATTGCAGCGGAACATATATTGAAAACTAAAGATAAGTTAAATAGAATTTTATCTAGTAATACAGGTAAGGAATTATCAGTAATTGAAAAAGATACAGATAGAGATAATTTCATGAGTTCTAAAGAAGCATTAGATTATGGAATTATTGATAAAATTTTATAATTAGAAGATATGTTTTTAAATTAAGTGACTGATTTTATATAGTCTCTTTTTATTTAAGTAAATTATCAAATAAAAAAAACGAAACTACAAGGTTCAGCAAAATGTGATACAGAATCATTACTTGGAGAAGTGAGATATCACATGGAATATTTTACTAAAAATAGCTTTTTATTTCTAATACTAATAAATATATATTTATTATGGAATAATGATTAGTAGAGATGATAGACTAGAAATAAAAAGTATTTAAAATTGAAAAATTGGTATAAAAATTTAGTATAAAGTTATGAATAATTAGTAAAAATGTCTCTGTTTTTGTTAACAAATAGGGACATTTTTAAAAAATATTCACAATTAGTATAAAAATTTTAGTATAAACTATTGCACAAAAAACATTCGTTTGATATAATGTTTATGGATACGTTTGAAATATATCAGTTGACTCTCTTTCTTAATAAAATACAACTTTGATAAGTTAGTTTTAAGAAAGGTGGGTGGTATTTATGA
>CANROP010000085.1 GCA_947632265.1 uncultured Bacilli bacterium | reverse complement strand
AAATTAATAATAGCATATTGCCCTTAATTTGTCCATACCCTCATCAGCACTTTGTTTGAAAAGAGATAAATTTTTTAAAAAAATATTTTATATATATTATATTAGTTATTATAGTTTTATTTTTTCTTATTCTACTTTATATTTGGATGAATGAAAAGCCTAGAATTACTTTAAATGGAGATAGTTTTATTACTTTAAATTTATATGATGAATATAAAGAAGAAGGAGCAAGTTCAAAAATACATGGAAAAGATATTTCAAAATATATAAAAATTGAAGGAAATGTAGATACTAATAAAGTTGGAATTTATAAAATTACTTATCGTATAAAATACAATAAAAAAGAAAGTAGTGTTATTAGAAATATTCAAGTTGTTGATTCTATTAAACCTATAATAGAACTTAAAGGTAATAAACAAGTTTATCTATGCATAGAAGAAGAATATAAAGAAGACGGGTTTAGTGCGACTGATAATATCGATGGGGATATATCTAGTAAAGTTAAAGTTAAAATTGAAGATAATCAAGTTTTATATGAAGTTGAAGACAGTTTTGGTAATAAAGCTTATGAAGTTAGAAAATTAATTAGAAAAGATGTAGAAAGGCCTAAAATTACATTGACTGGAGGAAATAATTTAACTCTAATAAAAAATTCAGAATATAAAGAATTAGGTTATAAAGCTTATGATAATTGTCTAGGAGACATTACAAAAAAAGTAATAGTTTCTGGTAGTGTTGACACAACAAAAACAGGTACTTATCAAATTGTTTATAAAGTTGAAGATAGTATGGGAAACTCTACATCAGTTAAAAGAATTGTTAATGTTATTGATTCATCTAATGCAGGAATTATTTATTTAACTTTTGATGATGGTCCTAAAAATGGAACTACTAACGTAATACTTGATATTTTAAAAGAAGAAGGAGTTAAAGCAACATTCTTTGTTACTAATAGTGGACCTGATTCTCTCATTAAAAGAGAATATCTAGAAGGTCATACTGTCGCACTACATACTGCAACTCATGATTATCAAAAAGTATATTCATCTATTGATGCATATTTTAATGATTTAAAAATAGTAAGTGATCGTGTAAAAAGAATTACTGGAATAGAATCTAAGATTATACGTTTTCCTGGTGGAAGTAGTAATACAGTTAGTAGAAGATATTGTAAAGGTATTATGAGTAAACTTATAGTTGAAGTAGTAAATCGTGGATATCATTATTTTGATTGGAATATATCTAGTGGAGATGCAGGAGAAACAAAGGTAGCTAGTAAAGTTTATCAAAATGTAATAAACAATTTATCTCATAATCGTATGAATGTTGTACTTTTACACGATACTAAAGCTCATACAAGAGATGCTTTAAAAAATATTATCGAATATGGAAAATCACATGGTTATAAGTTTGAAGTTATAGATTATAATACACCTATGGTTGTTCATAATGTAGCAAACTAAAAAAGAAGCTATTTAATGGCTTCTTTTCTTGAGAAATTAAGTCTTCCTTTTTTATCATAACCTTGGCATTTAACAATAATTTCATCGCCCTCTTTTACAACATCAGTTACTTTCTCTACTCTCTCACGTGCTAATTCGGAAATATGTACCATACCTTCACATCCAGGCCAAATTTCTACAAAGCAACCTGAATCAATTATTTTAACTACTTTAGCACTATATATTTTTCCTTCTTCTGGAGTTCTTACTATATCTTTAATCATATTAGCAGTTTTTTCAATTATATCTTTATCAGTATGATAGATAACTACTCTACCATCATCTTCTAAATCTACTTTGACAGCATTTACATCGTTAACTGCTTTAACGCCACTTGCTTCTAGTATTATCTTAGTAATCATCTCTCCACCTTTACCTATTACATCTTTGATCTTTAATGGGTCAATCATAAATGAACATGTCTTTGGTGCATACTTACTAACTTCTCTTCTTGGCTCTTTTATCTGTGCTTCAATCTTATCTAGTATTTCCATACGAGCTACTTTAGCCTGAGCAAGTGCCTCTCTTAATATTTCTTTAGTTATACCTTTTATTTTTATATCCATTTGAAGTGCACATATACCATTTCTTGTACCTGCTACTTTAAAGTCCATATCTCCTAAGTGATCTTCCATACCTTGTATATCTGTTAATACTTGATACTCATCGCCATAAGTTATAAGTCCCATAGCTATACCTGCAACAGGTGCCTTAATAGGTACACCAGCTGCCATTAAACTCATACATCCTGCACATATACTAGCTTGTGATGATGAACCATTTGACTCTAAAATTTCAGATACTACACGTATTGTATAAGGGAATTCTTCTTCACTTGGAATTACTTGAAGTAAAGCTCTTTCTCCTAGGGCACCATGACCTATTTCTCTTCTACCAGGACTACCATATCTACCAGTTTCTCCAACTGAGAATTGAGGGAAATTATAGTGTAACATAAATCTTTTTTCTGTTTCTAAATCAAGTCCATCTAGTATTTGATGTTCCCCTAAAGCTCCTAGTGTAGTTACACTTAAGCTTTGTGTTTCTCCTCTTGTAAATAGTGCAGAACCATGAGTTCTTGGAAGTAAATCTATATCGGTTGATATTGGTCTAATTTCTGTCATCGTTCTTCCATCAGCTCTCATTTTTTCCTTAACTACAATTGATCTAAATAATTCGTATTCAATTTCTCCAAATACTAATTTAACTTTAGTAATTAATTTAGTTAATTCTTCTTCATCTAAACTACTATTTTCTTCCTGATATTTATTAACTACTTCTTCTTCTAAAGCATCTATTGTACTATATTTTGTTAATTTATCTTTAATTCTTAATGCTTCATCTAATCTCTTACTACAATAAGCACTAACTTCATCTCTTAATTCATCGCTGATAGGAAGAACTTCATATTCCATCTTCTCCGTGCCACAATCATCAATTATTTCTTTTTGAAATTTACATAATTCTTTTATCGCTTCATGCCCAAACATTAAAGCATCAAGCATATCTTCTTCACTAACTTCTTTTGAACCTGCTTCAACCATGTTTATAGCATCCATAGTTCCTGCAACAGTTAAATCTATATCAGAAAGTTCTGATTGTTCTACTGTTGGATTTATTATAAATTCTCCATTTACTCTACCTACTTTAACACCAGCAATTGGTCCATCAAATGGTATTTTTGATATTGATGTAGCAAGTGATGAGCCAAACATAGCTGCCATTTCTGGAGAGTTATCTGGATCTACTGATAGTACAGTATTTACTATTTGTACTTCATTTTTAAAATCTGATGGGAACATTGGTCTCATAGGTCTATCTATCATACGAGCTGCTAGAGTCGCTGAATCTGTTGGTCTACCTTCTCTTTTTATAAATCCACCTGGTATTTTACCTACTGAATATAATTTTTCTTGATATAAAACCATAAGTGGGAAAAAATCAGATAATACGTTTGCTGTTTTACTTACTACAACTGTTGATAGAATTACTGTATCTCCATATCTAACTAGAACAGCTCCACTTGCTTGTTTAGCTAATTCTCCTGTCTCTACTATTAATTTTCTTCCTCTAAAATCTAATTCATATACTTTCTTCATATTACACCTTCCTCTGTTTTCAAATTAAAGACACTATAAAAATAGTGTCTACATTTATTATTATTTTCTTAATCCTAATTCTTTAACTATTTTACGATATCTAGTAACATCGTGTTCAATTAAATAATTAAGTAAGCTTCTTCTTTGACCTACTTTACGAAGTAATCCACGTTTAGAATGATTGTCTTTTGGATGAACTTTAAAATGTTCAGTCAAAGTATTTATCTCATCTGTTAAAAGAGCTATTTGTACTTCTATAGAACCAGTATCGTTCTCATCTTTTCCAAATTTCTTAATTAACTCTTGTTTTCTTTCTTTTGTTAAAGCCATATTTATTCTCCTTCCTTATATTCGCTTATACCTAGTGAAAAATTGGAGTATTTCTTCACCAAGAAATAAGTACATTAATAATATACACTGTTTTAGAGAAATTTGCAATAGTTTTTAATTTATTATTTCACATCTACTACTTTAGTATTAGATATCATGTCATGTATACCTCTATTATTTTTAGTAAATATAATAGAAAATGCGATAGATATCTCTATTATATAAGATATAAAATATGCAATATCACTATAAATTATATAATTAGATTTTGATAAAATAATTACAAATATTAAATTTAAAGTATTTATAACTACTCCATATAATAATAAACTTCTAATAAAATAATTTAATAAAGTAAGCGGTTTATCGTTATTAGATACAATTTTAATTTTTAATAACTTTTTACCTATAGTAGTTCCATATGCATACTGTATTATAACAAAATATAAAAGTATAGTTAATATTGTTAAAAATGTTGTTACTGTAGATAATTTATCTAATCTATATCTATAGTTTAAACTCTCTTCAATATAACTTTTATTTAAATTCGTTAATTCTTTATCATAATCATCATTTGTTATTATTTCATTATCTAAATCATCTTTTAATTTATCTAAAGATTTATTATAACTATCATAATAACTTTCATATTCATCATAAACTTCATTATATTTATTATAATTCATATTTATATATGGATTATATGCGATAAAAGCAATCACTAATGATATAAGCATAATATCTATTATATATGCAGCAAGTCTTTTAAAAATCATTTTCATTCTATCACCTATTACTAGTATACCACAGAAAATAAACTATTTAAATTATTTTTCATAACGTGATATATTTAAAATTATTCCTATAGATATCATTGTTATTAATAAACTACTACCTCCATATGAAAGAAATGGAAGTGTTACTCCCTTTGCCCTTTTAGAGTTATAAAAAAATATAGGGTTGCCTGTACTTTTGTTATAACCCTTAGGACAAAATTATCT
>CANROP010000084.1 GCA_947632265.1 uncultured Bacilli bacterium | reverse complement strand
AAATATTGTCTTTAGCCCTTATTTTACCTTAATTTATTTATTTTTATATTTGGGTATCACTTATTCAACCTCACCCATGGAGTTTTAACCATTCTAGGACCATTCTCATCTTCATAGCCTTTAGAACCCTCTATTACATATCCAACACAATCTACTAATCTAACATTACAACTAAAATTATCTATGTTAATGGATGCAGCTTGACTTGGAACAAATTTTGGTTCAGTAGTCATAATCATTTTACCTTGAGCTGATTGAGGTATCTCATCTAAACATCTTTTTCTTTCATATTCGTCCTCTATATTTGGGACTACTAAATTTTCAATAAACTTTTTAATAAAAGTAGATTTACCAGTACGTACTGCACCTACAACTCCAAGATATAAATCTCCACCAGTACGTTCAGTAATACTTTTAATTATTTCTGTTTTTTCCATATTTTCCCTACTTTCTAATAAAATATATGAGAGGTAAAAAAAGTTATGAAGAAAAACTTAAAATTTGTTGACTTTTGGAATTTCTTTGTACTATAATAAAAATCAATTCGAGGAGGTGCTTTCGTGAAATTAAACTTACCTGTATTAATACTTAGAAACACTGTCCTATTTCCTGATATAGAGATTAAACTAGAATTTGAAACTGATATAGAGAAAAATGTAATATATGAAGCAGAAGCATTTCATGATAACAAAATATTTATCATTGCTTTAGAAGATATAAATCAGTTTAGTGATATAAAAAATATGCCAAAATTTGGTGTAGTTGCGAAAATATTAAAAAGATTAGAACTTCCTAATGGAAAAACTAGAATATTTATAAAAGGTATTATAAGAGCTCACGTTATAGATTACATAAATACCGAAGATTACATAGAAACTATAATATCTACTTATAGTGATATAAATATAGAAAAAAATATAGAAAGTGGTACAATAAAAAAACTATATAGAGAACTTGATGAATGTATAAAAAAAGTTCCTTATATGAGTAATAGTATACTAAATCTAATATCTGATAATAACAGTTTAGATAAAGTAACTGATATAATAGTTAATAACTTACAACTAGATAACAATAGATTACTTTTATATGTAAAAGAATTTAATCCATTAAAAAGAGCTGAAATGATCGTTGAAGATATATATAAAGTAGAACAGTTATTTGATATAGAAAACGATATAGATAAGAAAGTAAAAAGAGAACTAGATGAAGATGAAAAAAATTTCTATTTAAAAGAAAAAATTAAATTATTACAAGATGAGTTAGGAGAAATATCTCTAAAAGAAGAAGAGATAATTAATTTAAAAGAAAAAGTAGATAATTTAAATGCAGATATTTCTATAAAAAACAAAATACTTAATGAGATTGATAGGTATGAAAACATGCCTGGTACATCTCCTGAAATTAGTATAGTTAGAAATTATATAAATTTTATTATAAGTTTACCTTGGGGTATTTATACAAAAGAAGAAACAGATTTAAGTAAGATTAAAAAAAGATTAGATGATAGTCATTATAAATTAGATGAAATAAAAGATAGAATTATAGAGTATTTAGCTGTAAAACAAGAATCAAATGACATTAATTCTCCTATAATATGTTTAGTAGGACCTCCTGGAGTAGGTAAGACTACACTAGTAAGTTCAATAGCTAATAGTATAGGAAGAAACTTCGTTAAAATATCTTTAGGTGGAGTAGATGATGAAGCAATTATAAAAGGACACATGAGAACTTATATAGGCTCAACACCAGGAAGAATTATAGATGGAATAAGGAGAGCTAAAAGTTCTAATCCAGTATTCTTAATAGATGAAATAGATAAAATGAGTAATAATTATAAAGGAGATCCAGCAAGTGCTTTATTAGAAGTATTAGATAGTAGTCAAAATAAATACTTTAAAGATAATTACTTAGAAGAAGAATATGATCTATCTCATGTATTATTTATCGCAACCGCAAATGATATATCTAAAATACCTGATGAATTAAAAGATAGATTAGAAATAATTTATATAAATGGATATACAGAATTAGAAAAATTAAAAATAGCTAAAAAATATTTAATACCATCTATATGTAAAAATCATGGAATAAAAAATATAAAAATATCTGATGAAGAAATATTAAATATAATAAGATTTTATACTAAAGAGTCAGGGTTAAGAGAACTAGATAGACTACTATCAAAAATAGTTAGAAAGATAGTCGCTAATAAAGTTATTAAAAGTGAATCTATAAATTTAGATGTTGATAATATAGAAAAATATTTAGGTAAGAAAATATATGAAAGTGATGAATTAATAAATGAAGTAGGAGTAGTAAATGCACTTGCCTATACTAACTTTGGTGGAGATATATTACCTATTGAATCAAATTATTATGAAGGATCTGGAAATATAATAATTACAGGTTCTATAGGAGATGTAATGTTAGAAAGCGCTAAAATAGCTTTAAGTTATATAAAGGCTAATGCTAAACTATTTAAAATAGATTCTAATATATTTAAAAGTGATATACATATAAATGTACCAAATATAGCAGTAAAAAAAGAAGGACCTAGTGCAGGTGTTGCGATAACTACATCTATAATAAGTTCTTTATCTAATTTATTTATAAGTAATAAAGTAGCTATGACAGGAGAAATTACTTTAAGAGGTAATGTAATAAAAGTAGGCGGATTAAAAGAAAAAATAATAGGTGCATATATAAATCATATAGATACAATATTTTTTCCACAAGCCAATATAAAAGATTTAGATGAAGTTCCAAAAGAAATAAAAGATAAAATAAAATTTATACCTGTAAAAAAGTATGAAGAAATATATATGTATTTAACTAAAGTGCTAGTAGAATAAATATTAGTACTTTTTTTTTCTTAAAATTTAATGTATAATACTTATAGAATAGGTGATAGAATGTTAGGTAAAATAATTGGAATAGATGAAAATACAGTAATGCTTAAATCAGAAGTAAAATTAGATGAATTACAAAGCATTATTAATTTATATGTAATATTAGAAGATAGTCATAGAAAAATAATAGGAGAAATTACTAATATAAAAGAGGATATTATTTATGTAAATTTAGTAGGAGAATTAAGAGGAGATGATTTCTTATTTGGAGTATCAAAAAAGCCATCTTTTCAAGCTGTTACTAAGCTAATTTCTAAAGAGAAAGTAAAATATATAATAGGTATTCCAAATTATGATGAAAGAAGAGATTTATATATAGGTAAAAGTCCTATATATGAAGATCTTGATATAGGAGTTAATATAAATGAATTCTTTAGTAATCACTTTGCTATATTTGGGTCAACAGGTAGTGGTAAATCATGTAGTGTAGCCCGTATATTTCAAAATTTATTTGAAAAAAGAAATTCTATAGCTTATAAGGCTAGTATATTAATATTTGATGCATATGGAGAATATAGGAGTGCTTTTAAAGATTTAAGTAGTAAGGTTGCTGAAATACATTTTAAGTCGTATACAACTAATGTAGATGATAATGAAATACCTAGTGTAAAAGTACCTTTATGGCTACTTAATGTAGATGATGTGGCATTACTTCTTGAAGCTAATTCTAGAACTCAATTACCTATAATAGAAAAAGCTATGAAATTAGTTACAGTATTCGCAAGAGATGAAAAAGAAGTAATAAAAACTAAAAATAATATAATCGCACGTGCACTTCTTGATATACTTTCAAGTGGTAAAGCACCCGCTCAAATAAGAGATCAGATATTTTCAGTATTAACTCATTATAATACAAAAGATTTAAATCTAGAATCTCCAATATATCAACCAGGTTATACAAGACCATTAAAACAATGTTTACTTATAGATGTAACTGGTAAAATAAGAGAGATGGAACTACTTACAACATTTATAAATCAATTTGTAGTAGAAGATGTAGAGTTACGTCTCCCTGATGGTAGTTTTAAGTATACACTAGAAGATTTATATTCAGCATTTGAGTTCGCACTAATAGAAGAAGGAGTTTTAAATAGCGATAAGGTATTTGATGATTATAATGTATTAAAAGTAAGACTTAGAAGTTTATTAAATAGTGATTATGCTAAATACTTTAACGTAGAAGAGTATCAAACTAGAGATGAATTTGTAAGAGAAATACTTACAACAAGTGATGGATATAAGGCTCAAATAATTAATTTTAATATAAATTATGTAGATGATAGGTTCGCTAAAACATTAACAAAAATATATTCTAGAATATTTTTTGAGTATGCTAAAGGGTTAAAAAGACGTGCTAGTATACCAATACATATAATTCTTGAAGAAGCACATAGATATGTACAAAATGATACAGATATTGATGTTATTGGATATAATATTTTTGATAGAATTACAAAAGAAGGAAGAAAGTATGCAGTAATGCTTGGACTTATCTCGCAAAGACCATCTGAACTTTCTACAACAGCTATATCACAGTGTAGTAATTTCTTGATATTTAAAATGTTACATCCAACTGATGTAGAATATATAAGACAGATGGTACCTAATGTAACAGAAGATACTATGAAAAAATTAAAATTGTTACAGCCAGGAACATGTGTTGCATTTGGTTCAGGATTTAAATTACCATCAATTATAAAACTAGAAATGCCAAATCCATCTCCATCTAGTAGTAGTTGTGATGTTAGTAATATTTGGTTTTTAGATAGGAAATAAAAAATTACTTGAAAAAAATAAAAAAACATGGTAATATTAAAAAGTAATAGGAAACATAAAAAAAATATGTAACTATTAATAGAGAAAGGAAAGAGGTAAAAGTTATGAATAGAACAAATGTTCGCACGGGGGGGGGGTCATTTAGAATTAAATAATGGCTTTACCCTAATAGAGCTTTTAGCAGTAATAGTTATACTAGCAATAATAGCTCTAATAGCTACACCAATAATATTAAATATAATAGAAGATACAAGAAGACAAGCAGTATTAAGAAGTGG
>CANROP010000083.1 GCA_947632265.1 uncultured Bacilli bacterium | reverse complement strand
AATATAATAGAAGATACAAGAAGACAAGCAGTATTAAGAAGTGGAGAATTATATTTAGAAGGTGTAAAAGAAGAAATAGCAAGAAAGAATTTAACAAGTGAATTTAGTCCAAAAGAATGTAAAATAGAAGATGATGGAAACCTACTTTGTGGTGATGTAACATTAACAGTAGAAACAAGTGGAAAAAGACCAAGTAGTGGAGATATAACATTTGAAAATGGGAAAGTGACATGTGTATCAGGAATGAATATGGGAGATTATACATTAGAAACAGATGAAAATGGAAATCTACATATAATAGATGGAGAACCAAGTGATTCTTGTGGAACTGTAGATGATGAAGTATATAAAGATCCATCAGGAGCAAATGCACCTAATGTAGCAAACTTAACTCCAGTAAAATGGGATAATACAAAGAAATCTTGGGTAATAACAACAGCAGATGATAAAGACTGGTATGATTATAGTAAACAGGAATGGGCGAATGCAGTAATATTAAATGAAGGAGTAACAAAAACTGTAGGAGAAACCTTAACAGTACCAACATCAACAAGTGATATAACAGATGTAAAAGCGATGCTAGTATGGATCCCAAGATATGAATATAGTATAGAAGGACAATATGGAAAACATACAGATGGAACAGCTGGAACACTAGCACTTCCAGGAGAAATAAAAGTAAACTTTATAGGAACAGAAAAGACCCAAGCAACAGCAGAATACCATATACACCCAGCATTCTGGTGGGATGTTGATAGTGATGGAAATAGAGAAGAAGGAGAAGAACTATCAGGAATATGGGTAGGAAAGTTTGAAACAACAGGAAGTGAAGCGGAACCAACAATACTACCAAACTTACAATCATTATATGGTCAAACAGTAAGTGCTCAATTTGCAACAGCCCAAAAACTTGTAGTAAGTGGATATGATAGTCATATGGCAAAGAATAGTGAATGGGGAGCAGTAGCTTACTTAAGTCAAAGTATCTATGGCAAATATGGTAATTCAAATTATACAGGAGCAAGCAAAGAAGTATATCTGAATAATTCAGAATACTTTTATACAGGCCGAAGTGGAGGAAGCCCACGTGCAAATGAGTCGCCAAATGGAACATGCACATATGATTATATGGGAAATATAGTAGAAGGTACCGGACAATGTGGAGGAGGAGCATCAACAACAGGAAATATCACAGGAGTATATGACATGAGTGGAGGAGCATACGAATATGTCATGGGAAAACTAAATGGTGATGCAGGCTCAAGTGGTTTTGAAGAGATGCCAGACCTAAAATACTATGATGTATATGAAAGTAAAGACTCATCTTCGTATGATCCTTCATTATCAACAACAGCATGTAACGGAGGAGTATGTTACGGACATGCCTTAAGCGAAACGAAGCTATGGTATGTAGACTGGGCCTATTTCGTTTTTTCGCCCGACCCTTGGTTCCTACGCGGTGGTTGGTCCTACGATGACGCTTCTGCTGGTGTGTTCCGCTTCGATCCCCTTGCAGGTGATGGAAAAGATGGCCCATGTTCTTTCCGAATCGTTCTTGTAGCTGCATAGAACTTTCCTTTAATGCAATTACTATAAGATTACCTATAATACAAAAACATTCCTAATTAAACAATTTATGTAAAATAAAAACTTCATAAATCTTAACTTATGAAGTTTTTTTAACATCATTTATTATAGGTTGTATAATAGGATATCTACCTGTTTTTTCATATATAAAAGTAGATAAACTATTTATTAACTCATTTTTAATGTCACTAAATACACAATTTATTTTAAGTCTATTATTAACAATATTTTCTGCTTCTTTTTCTAATCCTTTTAATAATTCAACATTTTCTTGTATAAGTACAAATCCTCTAGTAGTTACATTTGGATGCATAACAAGTTCTTTTTTCTGTGTATCTATATTAGCTATTACAATAACTATACCATCACTTGACATTATTTTTCTTTCTCTCATGACAGTATTTCCAATTTCCCCAATTCTATTACCATCTACGTATACATCACCAGCTTGAATACTTTTATCTCTTGTTATAACTCCTTTATATAGAGATAATACATCTCCATTTTCAAGAATAAAAGTATTTTCTTTAGGCATACCACAAAGTATAGCTAAATCAGCATGACTTTTAAGCATTCTATATTCACCATGGAAAGGCATAAAATATTTAGGTTTAATTAATCTTAACATAAGTTTTAACTCTTCTTGATTTCCATGACCAGATGTATGAACATCACTAAGTAGGGTGTTAGTATAAACTCTAACTCCTTGTAGATATAATTTATTAATTATTTTTGAAATACTTAAAGCATTTCCTGGTATAGCTGATGATGAGAATATTACTATATCATCATCCTGTAATTTTATTTGTTTATGTGATCCATTAGCTATTCTAGATAGAGCTGCTAGTGGTTCACCTTGTGAACCTGTACAAAGTAAACATACTTCGTTAGGTGGTAAATTATTAGCATCTTGTGGAGATACAAATATATCTTTATGACCTATATATCCAGCATTTAAAGATATTTCAATATTATTTTCCATACTTCTACCAAATATAGCTATTTTTCTATTATTTCTTTTGCAAGTATCTACTATGTGTTTTAATCTATAAATATTAGAAGCAAATGTAGCTATAATTATTCTACTATTACATTGTGAGAAAATATGTGAGAGTGCTTCATCTACTTTAGATTCACTTGTACTCATACCTTCATTTAATGCATTAGTACTATCACTAAGAAGGAGTGCAACACCATCAGAACCTATTTTAGCCATTTTATGTAGATTAGCCATAGGACCAATTGGAGTTAAGTCGAATTTGAAGTCTCCTGTAGTTACTATAGTACCATTAGGAGTATGAATTACAATACCATGTGAATCAGGTATTGAGTGAGTAGTTCTAAAAAATTCAACACTCATTGTTTTAAATTTTACTTTAGTATCTTCATCATATATAAATAAATTTTTATAATCAATATTTCTATCTTCAAACTTTTTTCTAATAAGGCCTGCTGCTTGGTTAGGTGAGTATATAGCAGGTATATTTACTGATTGAAGTAAAAATGGGATTCCTCCTATATGATCTTCATGACCATGTGTTATAAATAAAGCTTTGATTTTACTTTCATTTTTCTTAAGAAAAGTAAAATCAGGAATGATATAATCTATTCCTGGTAATTCATCTGATGGAAATGTTATTCCAACATCAGTAATAATAATTTCATCACCAGTCATAACACAATACATATTCTTTCCAACTTCGCCAAGTCCACCTAATGCGAATATTTTTGTATCACTATCATTTGTTATTCTCAAGGTTTTCCTCCTTTCTTTTAAGTTTAAATTCGACTATTCAATTATACTATTAAATTATAGTTTTGTCTAGTAAAAATAAAAAGACCTAAGTCTTTCTATCTGTTGTAGTATTCTACAATTAGAGAATCATTAATTTCTCCATTTAATTCAGTTCTTTCTGGATATCTTACATATTTAGCAGCCATTTTAGCTTCATCATAAGTAATAAATTCAACACGTCTACTTAAAGATTCTAGTGATGATTTAACAATAGCAAGCTCTTTATCAGATTCTTTAATAGCTATAACATCACCAGGTTTACATCTATAAGATGGAACGTTAACTTTTTTACCATTTACAGTTATATGTCCATGATTTACAAGTTGTCTTGCACCTCTTCTAGTTGTAGAAAAACCGATACGATATACTAAGTTATCTAATCTGCTCTCTAATAACTTGAATAAGTTTTCACCATGTACACCTTTTAATTTACCTGCTTCTTCAAAAGTTTTTCTGAATTGTTTTTCACTTAATCCATACATAAATCTAACTTTTTGTTTTTCTTGTAATTGAACACCGTAATTAGATAATTTTTTAGGACCTTTATTACCATGTATACCAGGTGCATAAGGCTTTTTAGCAAGCTCTTTACCAGTTTCAAGTGTAGAAAAACCTAAACGACGACTTACGCGATTAGTTGATTTTGTGTATCTTGACATAATTTCTCCTTTCTTACGAAAGACCATCTTTGTCTTTTTATAGGGTGTTTGTTTTAATATATTCACTTATCAGCTTTGTTACTAATAAACCATTTGGAACAAACGCGTTACAAAAATCAAAGAGTGCTGATCCAATTCGCAATTATAATTATATTATTAATTTTATTTATTGTCAAGAAAAATATGCAGTAATGTTATAAATATTAGTAACTTTAATAATATAAAATTCAAAATGTTTTTCTATTTTATGATTGACTTATATATATGAATAGTATATAATTATACTGATACATTTGATAGTTAGGTGTTTTACTCTAATCTTTACTTTATAAAGATTGGAGGTGATTTCTATGATGTTAAACATTATAGAAAGGATTAATTCTCATGGAATTAGTAATTGTTTTTTCAATTATTGTATTATATACAATCGTAGTTCTTAAAAATAAGGACTAACTTAAATGAAAACACCATAATCAACTGATTTGGTGTTTTCCCTAACCAAGATTAGAGATTACACCTGACCGTGAAAATCAAATGTATCTCTTTTTTTATTATATGAAGTTTCCTTCACTAAATACATACTATCATATTTTATACTATTTGTCAATTAAATTAATTGCTAAAGGGCGTAAAAAAAAATTTTTTACACCCATTGCTAAACTATTGACATTTACAACATTTACATCTTCAAAAAAGGTTAGTTTTTTAATTGCAACTTTATATTTTCAAATGTAAAATTTCAAGGTTATATTTAGAAATTCTTATGTAGTAGCATTTTTATTTTTGAAAAGATAAAAAAATAGGGTATTGAAAAAAGTAAAAAAACATGGTAATATTAAGAAGTAATAGGAAACATAAAAAGTTATTGTAACTATTAATAGAGAAAGGAAAGAGGTAAAAGTTATGAATAGAACAAATGTTCGTACGGGGGGGGGGTCATTTAGAATTAAATAAT
>CANROP010000082.1 GCA_947632265.1 uncultured Bacilli bacterium | reverse complement strand
TGTCCCCAAGGTAATTTGGCAACAAGCTGTTGCCATTTTTCATCATTAGCATATTCTTCATAAAACATTCTCATTGCCCTTATATTTCTTTCAGAAAAGCCTTTCATATTTGGAAATGTTAATTTTAATTCTTGAGAAACTTGTTTTGTAAAATTACTTCCATATACCTTATTATCTGAAACAATTTTTCCCAATCTAAAATACAACATAATTAGGTTACTATTTACTTCTTGCATTGCCTTAAACTGTGTATTTTTTATATCTTCTTTTATTTCACTTATAACACTTTTAAAGTCTTTTTCTAGCATTGAATTTCATCTCCTTTACTTAAATTGTACTTTTATAGTTTTTTTGATACTTTACATTTATAACTTTAAATTATATTTAAAAAATGTAAAAATCTAAAAGTATGAAAAACTAGTATTTTTAACGATTTGAGTGAGTGTTCCTATAAATTAGTTTATCGCAATTTATACTTGCATGATTTTGTTGATTATTCATTTTTACCACTTCCAATTTATTTTATATTTTATCATTTTCAAAAAATTTATCAAAATCTGAAACTAATAATATGTCTTGTTTTTTCCTAAATTTATCATATTACTTATGTGCAAATTCTTTAGCAGCCTTATTAGAATCTACCTAATTATATATAATTTCTGCAGCTGAAGCGATTTTTTGGAGTGTATAATTGCCTTGCCTAGTTAACTTTCTTTGATAAAATCTTTTTTCATCATCTGATAGTGAATCATATTCTTGCTCTGTAATTTCTTGTTTTCTTGTTTGAATAGCAAAATAAGTTTGACCTAAAGCAACTACTTCTTTATTTGGATCTGCATTTTGTACTATAAGATAGCATATATATCTAGACAATTTGTAATCTTTAATAATTTCTTCTTTTCCTTTACCAGTTTTTATTGGCTTGTTGACTTCAACAACCCAATCTTCTCTATTTGAAATACTATTTTTTGCTGATATGATTGCTTTATCTATTACTTTGTTAAAATTTCTCCAATCTTTATAGTCTAATGCTTTTTGTAGTTCACGAGCATACCAATATTCATTACCATATTCATCTAAATGTTTTATGCTTTCAAAAATACTATCAGTATATTGATTATTAAAATTTTTCTTTATCATCTCTTTTTTTGGTTTATTTACCATAAAAGTCACTTCCTTTCATAAATCTTTTATCATATCTGTTAGAACATCATCAAAATTATATATTTTAGTTTTATAATTTTTTCCATCCAAATCAGTTACCGAAGAATTCTCGACAACTGATTTTTCATCAAGTTCATTATCTTGAAAAAATATTTTTTAAATGTAATGAAACATTATTCGTAGAGCAATCAAAAACTTTAGACATTATATAATCCTATATATATCGAATTTTAAATGCTTTTATATATTAAATTTCTAACATATGTTCATCAATATCATTATAACTTAAAACTCCACATCAGTCAATTAATTGTGGAGTTTTTAAATAATATTTTAACTAATTCTGCATAAATATTTGTTGTCCTTTTACCAAATCGTAGTTAATTAATTTATCACTATCTAAATTTTCTTTATGCATATCTACACCTGTAATTTGGCTATTTTCATATGTTGTATAATAATATATACCTTTATCCATATTACAACAAGAACTATAAATAGTTATTTCATATTTATCTTCGCCCATATGAACACAACCTCTTTGTTGTTCAACAGAAGTTAAAATGTGAAAAAACTGACTAATACTTTCTTCTTCTGTTTCTCCTGATAAAGAATTCATTTTAGTAAATGTTGCTTTTACAAACCTTGATGCTGATGATAAATCTCCAGGTAATCCTAACGCACCCATACCACGACTATAAATATCAAAATCTAATTTTTTAGAAAAATTATTTACTGGTTGTTCAATTGATAAATTCATGTAATTGTTTAAATTAAACATATGAATATCAAATGTTGGATTATTAGTTAAAACCCCTACTTTATTATCATATATTTTTAACCCATCTTTTACACTTTCAACCGTAATAGAGCTTTCCTTATCAGAAATAATCCAATGTAATGGAGATGCAGGTAATTCTTCACTAAAATTTATACGTGCGATATTTATTTTACTTAGTAATTCTTTTGCTTCACTAATATTTGAACACTGTGATAAAACCCAAGGAATAAATTCAAATGGTGCGATATTATCTTTTAAATTTTCTTCCTCTTTATAATCAGCATTAGTTGGAAAATTTAATCCTGCCATACCTAATCCTTTTTCATTAACTGCATCATAATATAATGGATAATCACAAGCTACATAAGCCATTCCAATAATTGCATAATGCTTATCAATATCACGTACTTTTCTAAATTTAAAAGGATAATTCCTTGGAGTTATTGTAACTGTTTCTTTATAAGAATACTCTAAATCTAAATTCCTTCCAAAATAATGATCTTTTGTATTATAAGTTATTGCTGTACACATAAATATTACCTCCTTGTACTAAACTTATTACCTCAATAAATATTATACCATGAAAAAAGAGTTCATGAGGACTCTATAATATTATTTTATCAATTCTTCTACTTTTTTTATCACATAATTTTTTGTTTCATCAAAACTCATACCTAGTGCGACAGAGATTTCATTATATAAATATTTTTCTGCTTGACTAAAATAATTACTATCTTTTTCACTTATTTTTTTATTGCTTTTTAATCTATCATCATTTCTTAAATAAGTTGTTTTAATAATTTTTACTAAATCTTCTTTAGTTCCACTACTTAATAAATCTTTATATGTTCTTTCTATATATTTATCGTTTATATCTTTTACTGGTTCTATATTAGGTATATCATTTATTAAGTTAGTCGCATCATCTTTAGTCATTACACCTCTTAAGTAACCCATTTTATTATCTACTGGTACATTAATTGTTAATGACTCATCATCAATAGGTATCAAAGTATAATAATCATTTCCATTTATTTTATTATTTTTTATTTCTTTTACCTTACATACATTTCTTTTATATACAACATATTCATTTTCTAAGTATAACTTATCCATTTTTATACCTCCCTTTTAATAAAAAATGCATAAGTCCTAATACAATTGGACTTACGCAATATGTGCTGCTCATTGATAAAACTAAATTTATATATTTCAAACACATCTAAATTATATCACGATTTTAATTTTTTTGTAAGTTAAAAATTTACTAATCAATAATTCCAAATCTACTAAATGGATAGACTCTAAACTTTACAGTACCTATTATATCTTTCTTATCTATTATACCTATCTCATCACTTCTACTATCTTGTGAATTAGGTCTATTATCTCCCATAACAAAGTATTTATCTTGAGGTAATTCATCTATATCATATAAATTTTTTAAAGTAAAATCATTAGTTCTTGCAGATGTCATATCCTCTATTATCTCTCCATTTATATATAACTCATTATCTTTATATTCAATATTTTCTCCAGGTAATCCTATAATCCTTTTTACTATTTTAGTATCACCTGTTTTTATAACAACTATATCAAATCTTTTAAAATTTCTATCTAATTTATTTAAAACTAATATATCTTTTGGATTTAATGTTGGATACATAGATAATTGATCTACTCTAACTGGAGTAGCTATAAATGTTCTAATTAAAACTACAACTAATATTATAATTACATATGGACATAATTCTTTTATTATTTTCATTTTATCACCTAACAAAAATAAGGCATAAAGCCTTATACTCTTTCTTTAATCTTTGGTGTTTTAGAAGACTTTCTAATATAATTTAATTTAGCTCTTCTTACTTTACCTTTTCTAGTAACAACTATAGTGTCAATTCTTGGCGAATTAACTGGTAAAGTTTTTTCAACTCCAACATTTCCTGAAACTTTTCTAACTGTAAAAGTTTTGCTTACACCAGAACCTTTTATAGCCATTACTAATCCTTCAAAGGCTTGTATTCTTACTTTTTTGTTTCCGTTTGAATCTACTTCATCGATTTTTAAATCTACTCTTACAGTATCTCCAACTCTAAACTCAGGTAAGTCAGTTCTGATTTGTTTCTTAGTTATCTTATCAACTAAATTCACAATGTCACTCTCCTTTTTTTATTTATGATCATGAACATAGATATCAGCGGATCACGTTAATCATTCTAACATATTTTATTCATTTTGACAACCCTTTTTAATCAAATCGGGTGTAAATTTCTTTATCATTTTTGCTTTTTAACCTTAATATTTCCTTTTTTAATTCTTCATTATCTCTAATTAGTTTTTTATTTGCTTCGTTTAAACTTTCTATAGTTTCATTTAATGATTTTACAAGTTTGTTTGTTTCTTTTAATAATTTTTCCTGGCTTTGAAATTTTGAAACTAATTCTACATATTGGTTATATAATCCTGATTCATATATTCTTTGTCTTCCCATCAAATTCACCTACCTTTTTTATTATCTCATTTATTTTTATAAAAATAAAGTCTATTATTTTTTCTCTCTTTTTATTATAATAATAGTAAAAAGATAGTTTTTATACTATATTATAATGGTTTCATTATTAAATGCAGATACTAGAGCATTAAATACATTTATGTTATTTTTTTTATAAGTTAGCATGCAACTTTTTATAATTGAATAAGTTTCTGCTCCACCTACACTTCTAAACTTCCCTATCTTTTGTTTTATCTTAGCTCCTCTTTGGGCTACTTCTGCAGGATTATTAGTGTAATGTGAAAGTTAATATTACACTAATAATTTTATTAAGTTTTTCAACTTTATAAAATTCTTCTTCATACATTTTATATATATCGTTATTTATATTTCTTTTCATAATATCACTACTCTAAACTAATTATAGTTTAACATATTTTCAAAAAAAAGCGAGGTAATTATTTGACTAATTAGTTTAGAGTAGTCAACCTCGCATTTTTATTATAACTCTTTTTTTGCTTTTTTTACACATTTTTTGATTTTATGGCTGAGTAGTAACTTTTTTTCGTGTCTTTAACCTGTTTAACGTAACTATTCAGACTTAAACACTTCAAAACGAGTAACTTTTAAATAGGTTACTCTTTAATTTGCAAATAAAACTTTG
>CANROP010000081.1 GCA_947632265.1 uncultured Bacilli bacterium | reverse complement strand
AATCTCACGAATGCCCTTATAATAAGGGAAAAATTTGATTGTAGTTATGAGTACAACAAAAGGGCATACCCTGTTACAGGTATTAATCCTACTACTACACTTAGATTAAGTACAGTTTGAAATATAAGTCCAAATGTTATACCAAATGATAAATATTTACCAAATAAATCATCACATTTCATACTTATTTTAAGACAATTATAAAATATAGTTATAAATAATATAGATAATATTATTATACCCATAAAGCCAAATTCTTCAGATATAATTGAAAATATAAAATCTGTTTGAGGTTCTGGTAGATAGAAATGTTTTTGTATAGAATTACCAAATCCAAGTCCAAATAAACCTCCAGGACCTATACTATATAGAGATTGAATTATTTGAAATCCACTACCAAGTGGATCACTCCATGGATCTAAAAATGATAATATTCTTTTTAATCTATAAGGAGCAACTATTATTAATCCAACGACTCCTAGTACTCCTATTATGCCAAATTTAATAAATATTTTAATATTTAATCCCGCTACAAACATAAGTCCAATAATAGTCATAACAATTATAGTACCTGTACCAAAGTCTGGCTGGAGCATAATTATTCCAAAAATTAAAAGAGTTATTATAAGTATAGGAAGTACACCCTTTTTTACATTCTTCATCGCATTCGGATTATTAGATAAATATTTAGATGTAAATATAATAAGTCCAAGTTTAGCAAATTCACTAGGTTGTATTCCAAAAGAACCTATACCAAACCAACTTCTAGATCCATTTCTAACAGTACCAATTCCTGGTATAAGTACAAGTATAAGTAATGTTACACATAAAATTAATATTTTATTAGCATTTAAAAAATATTTTCTATAATCTATCTTACTTACAATTATCATTAAAAATATTCCTATTACAAAGAATAAAGATTGATTTTTTAAATACTTATATGGATCATTATATTTATATTCTGCCCATATATATGATGAAGAATAAATCATAATAACTCCAAATAAAGATATTAGTATTACAGCTATAAATAAAGTTATTTCAACTTTTTTATTCTTCATTATATCACCTATATAATTTTATTTTAAATTTTTTAAAATATTAAAAAAGCTGTATTATAACAGCTAAAAATGACGTGATGATCCTCCTCCACCAGAAGATCCGCCTCCTCCAGTAAATCCACCAAATGATCCACCACTACTTCCTCCATAAAATGAAGTATAAAAAATAAGGCTTGGATCTATAAATACAGTGATTATAAAAGCTAGTATATTAATTATTAATAGATGAGCATATAAAGGTATTATAAAGAATAAAACTAAAAATATTATGAAATAAATAGAAGTAATCTCTCCTTTTTTATTAGATACTCTAGTAAGTGCGCCAAGTATTATACCTACTGTTATACTTATTAGTATTAAAGGTCCATCATTACTACTATTACCTTTAGGTTCAGTATATTCAAGATCTAAATTATTTAATTTTACTATTTCAGAATAAAATGCATCATATCCATTTTTAATACCTTCATCAAAATTATCATTTGTAAGATATGGTATTATATATTCATCTTGGAATCTACCCGTTTTACCATCAGGAAGTATTCCCTCTAGTCCATACCCTACTTCTACTCTAAATTCTCTTTCTTCTAAAGCAAGTAAAAGTAATAATCCATTATTTTTTTCTTTATCTCCTATTTTAAAATTTCTAAATAGTTCTAAAGCATAATCTTCAATAGATAATCCATCTAAATTTTTTACTGTTACGACAACTATCTGTGTCCCATCTACATTATTTAATAAAACGCTTTTATTTAATATATATTCTTCGGTTTCATTTGACAATATATTAGCATAATCATTTACATAAAAATTACTTGTCGGATTTACTATGGCTTTAACATTTGGAATAAATACTATAGATAAAAAGATAAGGATTAAATAATTAATCCTATTCAAATGAAACGTTTGGTACTTCATCCGTGCCCTCACTTGCTTCAAAATATTCTTTCTTTTCAAATCCAAACATACTAGCTAATATATTTTTAGGAAAACTTTTTACAGTTTTATTATAAGATGAAACTGCATCATTATAATCTTTTCTTGAAACTGCAATTCTATTTTCAGTTCCTGCAAGTTCATCTTGTAATTGTATAAAGTTAGTATTTGCCTTTAAATCTGGATAATTCTCAACTATTACAAATAAATTGTTAAGCGCACTTGTTAATTCATTATTCGCATTTGCCATATCTTCTAAACTATTTGCGCTCGCTAATTTTTCTCTCGCACTTGTCACTTTATCAATTACTTCATTTTCATGAGTTACATATCCTTTTACAGTATTAACTAGATTAGGTATTAAATCTTTTCTTCTTTCTAATTGAACTTTTATATCTGAAAATTTATTATCTACTTCTTCACTTTTAACTACTAAACTATTATAACTACCTCCAAGTAGTAAAGCAATTACTAATACTACTACACCTATAACTATTCCTACTTTTAATCCACTTTTCATATTTCACCTTCCATATATATATTACCACATATATGAATTTTTTACAATACAACTCCATAAATAATCGCAATCATACTAGCGATTAATCCAACTAAACAAAACATTTTAACTATATCTCTTTCACTATATCCCATCTTTTCAAAAGTATGATGAATAGGTGTCATAGGAAATATTCTTTTATGTGTAAATTTATAATATACTCTTTGTATTATACAAGTTAGTGTTTCTATTACAAATACTATACCAATTAATACTAGTAATATTTCATGCCTTGTAAGTACAGCTATAGCTCCCATAGTCGCACCTAGTGAAAGTGATCCAGTATCTCCCATAAATACTTTAGCTGGATTTAAATTAAATAATAAAAATCCTATTAAAGAACCCGCTAGCGAAAAACAGAAAAGTGATACCTCTTCATAACCTTCTAACCATCCTGTATTATATGTAATTATTCCTAAAGTAACAAAAACTATAAAAGATAAACTACCTGCAAGTCCATCTAATCCATCAGTTAGATTAACTGCATTACTACTAGCTACAAGTACTAAAAGTATAAAAATTCCATATAAAAATCCTATATCCATTTTTATACCTAATGTATGTATCCATAGTAATGGTTCATTTCCACTTACCATAAAAATATAAAAAAATATAATAGCTACTATAACTTGAAGTATAAATTTTAAGCTTTCACTAAGTCCTTTATTATTATGTCTTTTTATTATTAAGTAATCATCTATAAAACCAATTAATGAATATAATAGAAAAGTTAAAACTACTATAAGTATAGTTGAATTAAAACTAATTTTTTTAAAAATATACATAAGTACTAATACTAAAATAGTAGGAACTATAAATATAATTCCACCCATAGTAGGAGTACCCTGTTTACTTTTATGTTCTTCTTCTAAATATTCACTTAATCTTTGTCCTGCTTTTAACTTTTTTAATATTGGTATTAGTATTAATCCAGTTAATGTAGATAGTATTAAACTAATCATCATTACAAGTACTGCTTTTGTAAGTATTAACATATTATCCCTCTAGTTAATATTATTCTTATATTTTTAAAATAGGACAAGAAAAAACTGTGTAGATATGCACAGTTAAATATATAATTAAATTTTATATATTAATTTTCTTATTTATAGTTCTTATTGTGTTACTTGAGATGAGGGAGTTCTAAGGAGCTAAGAGAACAACACGGAAAGAAGTCTTTGCATCAGCAGGGCCACGGCCGTTGTGGAAGTCGAACACCCCCGCAGTAGCTGCAGCACCGTAGCTACCACCGCGTACTAACCAAGGGCGGGACGAAATAACGAAAGATGCATAGTCGCTATACCAGCCACTCGTTTCGCTCAATGCATGTCCATAACATATTCCTCCATCACAGGCTGTTGCTGATAATGAAGCATCATTCGAAGATGATGTTTTGCTTTCATATACATCATAGTATTTTAAGTTTGGTTTTGTGTCTTCAGTAAAGCCTGCATCATTATAAAATCCTTCATATTCAGAATCAAAACGAGATCCCCATGGGAAAGAGCCGTTTATTCCTTCTAAGTAGCCCATTACATATTCAAAGGCTCCTCCACTCATATCATATACTCCTGTTATATTTCCTGTTGTTGAGGCTCCTTCTCCACATAATGATTTACCCTCCTCTCCTGTTTCTGGAGTCTTGTTATCATATGTACATGTTCCAGTTGAAGAAGTTGATACACTTCCTCCAGGTGCTCCTCCACTTCGACCTGTATAAAAACTGCTTGAATTATTTATATATACTTCTTTGTTCTTTTCTGTATAGATAGGATTACCATATTTGCCATATTTACTTTGACTTAAATAGGCTACGGCCCCCCATTCACTATTCTTTGCCATATGACTATCATAGCCTGTTACTTTTAGTTCTTGGGCCGTCGCAAATTGTTGACTTACTGTTTGACTTACTAGTGCTAATGAGTTTGGCAATATCGTTGGGGCAGATGATGAACCTGTTGTTTCAAATTTTCCTACCCATATTCCACTTAACTCTTTTCCATCAAATGTAAATGCAGGATGTATATGGTATTCCGTTGTTGCTTGTGTCCTTTCTGTTTCTATAAAGTTTACTTTTATTTCTCCAGGAAGTGCTTTTGTTCCAGCTGTTCCATCTGTATGTTTTCCATATTGTCCTTCTATACTATATTCATATCTTGGTATCCATACTAACATCGCTTTTACATCAGTTGTCTCACTTGTTGTTGTTGGTACTGTTAATGTATCTCCTGTGTTTTTGCTCACTCCTTCATTTAGTATTACTGCATTTGCCCATTTTTGTTTACTATAATCATACCAGTCTTTATCATCTTTTGTTGTTACTACCCAGGCTTTTTGTCCGTTATCCCATTTTACTGGAGTTAATCCTTCTTTTATTTCTGGTACATTTGCTCCTGATGAATCTTTATATGCTTCATCATCATCCTCAGAATCTCCTGATGATTCTCCCTTTATTCTTAAATTACCATCATCATCTGTTTCAAGTGTATAATCTCCTAGTACCATGTCATTTACATCTGTTACTTTTCCATTTTCAAATGTTATTTCTCCACTACTTGGTCTTTTTCCACTTGTTTCTACTGT
>CANROP010000080.1 GCA_947632265.1 uncultured Bacilli bacterium | reverse complement strand
TTTTATGAATACTGATGAAAATCAAAAAATTTGGATTAATAAAATCCAACAAAATTTAACATTAAGAGGAATGATAATGTCAAGATATTTTTGTAGGTTTTCCGACATTTTTATTTCCGTCATTTCCTACAAATTTATTTTAGCATTATCATTAAGTTAATGACATTGAAAAATATCGTTATTTTTTATAAAAATTTATTTTTTCTTAGTACTATAGTTCTTTACTTTTGAAGTAATTTGCTATATACTTGTAATAGTTGTGAGGTAAGAAAATGAATAGTAATGATACTATAAATAAATATTATAAAAATTTAGATTTAATTAGATTAATTGCATGTATAGCAGTCCTTTTATATCACCTTAATATATTAAAAGGAGGATATCTTGCTGTTTGTGCATTTTTTGTTTTAAGTGGATATCTATCTTTTATATCTGCTAGAAAAAAAGAAAAATTTTCTTTAAAAGATTACTATTATAATAGGTTAAAAAAATTATATTTACCTTTAATTATAGTAGTATTTATAACAGTATTTATTACACCTTTATTTTCTAATATAAATTGGTTAAATTTAAAAGTAGAAACTAGATCAGTTATATTAGGATATAATAATTTTTGGCAATTAAAAGCTAATTTAGATTATTTTACAAGACATATTAATTCTCCATTTATGCACATGTGGTATATAGCTATATTAATTCAATTTGATTTAATTTTTCCTTTTATATATCTTGGATTAAAAAAATTAGAAGATAAGTTTAATAAAAATATTTCTTGTATAATAGTTATTATATTATCTTTAATTTCTACTATATATTTTCTAATTATGAGTTATAATTCAAATATAATGACGACATATTATAGTACATTTACAAGAATATTTTCACTACTATATGGAGTATTACTTGGAATAATTAGTATTAATTATAAACCATTAATAATAAAAGAAAATAATAAATTAATATTTTATAGTTATTTAATATTACTAATTGCTTCATTTATTTTTGTAGATTCAAAATCTATAATATTTCAAATCAGTATGATTTTAACATCAATTATAACATGTAGATTAATTAGTTATGGAACTATTATATATGAAGATAAATTATCAAAAATAGATAAAATTATAAAATCTTTATCTAGTATAAGTTATTATGTATATTTAGTTCAATATCCTATAATATTTTTATTTCAAAATATAAATATTAATATATATTTAAAAATAACTTTAATAATATTACTTACTATATCTTTATCATATCTATTAAAATATTGTATTAATTATAAAAAAACAAGTATTTTTAAATATATACTTTCAACTATTATATTAATAATAACTTTACTTGGAATATATAAATATATAATAGCTAAAGATTATACTAAAGAAATGAAAGCTTTAGAAGAAGAACTAGCTAGTAATGAGATAGAACTTATGAAAAGACAAAAAGAATATCAAGAAAAATTTAAAGAAGAAAGTGATGCTTGGGAAGAAAAACTCTTAGATTTAGAAAATGGAGAAGAAAAAATAAAAGAAATAGTTTCTAACTTACAAGTTGTAGGAGTTGGAGATTCTGTTATGTTAGGAGCTGTTAATGCTTTATATAATACATTTCCAAACGGATATTTTGATGCTAAAGTATCACGTACTGCTTGGGTAGTAAATGATATATTAGAAGATTTAAAAAATAAAAATATGTTAGGTAATCCTATAATATTAAATTTAGGAGCTAATGGAGATTGTACTACATCTTGTAAAGAAGAAATTATAAAGACTTGTGGTGACCGTAAAATATTTTGGTTAAATGTTACAAATGATAATGATGTACACTTTAATAGTAAACTTAATGATCTAGCATCTAAACATGATAATATCTATGTAATAGATTGGAATTCTATTTCAAAAGGACATAGTGAGTATTTTGTCGCAGATGGTATACATTTAACTCAAATAGGAAGAAAAGCATATTCTAAAGCTATATATGATTCAATATATGAAGTTTATTTAGATGAATATAATAATGAAAAAGAAGAGATAATAAATAAACATGAAGAAGAATTAAAATCTAAAATAAGTTTTTATGGTAATGATACATTATTAAATGCTTATAATAATATACATTCAAGTTTTAGTGATGCAAAATTCGTTATAAATAAATTTAAATATGAAAAGTTAAAAGAAGAAATAGAATTAGAAATAAAAAATAATACAATAACTAATAAAATTGTATTTATAATTGATGATACATTTTACTTAAATAAAAATCAATATAATGAATTAATGAAATTGTTTACTTCTAATGATATATATATCGTATATATAGATGATAACTATGTAATTAATACAGATTATAATAATGTTAAAGTTATAGATTTTTATAAAGAAATTAAAAATCATAAAGAATACTTAATGGCAGATAAAATTCATTTAACTAATAGTGGTAATGAAGCACTATTAAATATATTAAATGATAATATAAAATAAAGGAGAATATTATGATAGATTTAAATGGTAAAGTTGTTATTGTAACAGGTGGTACAAGAGGTATAGGATTAGAGGTTGTACGTACATTTTACACAAGCGGAGCTAAAACAATTCTTTTTGGTTCAAAAAAAGAAACAGTAGATAAAGCTTTAGATTTATTAAAAAAAGAAGATAAAATAGTAGATGGATATTATCCTAATTTAAATGATTTTGATGAGGTAAGTAAAGTAGTAAAAGAAATAAATGATAAGTATGGACATATAGATATTTTAATAAATAATGCTGGAATATCTGCAAATAAAAAAATAGAAGATACTACTGTTAAAGAATTTCAAGATATTATGAATCTAAATGTAAATGCAATGTTTAATATGTCAAAAGCAGTTATCCCTTATATGAAAGAAAATCATGGTGGAGTAATATTAAATACAAGTTCTATGGTAAGTATTTATGGACAACCATCTGGAGTAGGATATCCTGCAAGTAAATTTGCAGTTAATGGTTTAACTAAATCATTAGCTCGTGAGCTTGCTAAAGACAATATAAGAGTAAATGCAGTTGCTCCTGGAATTATTAAAACTGATATGACAGAATCACTACCAAAAGAAGTAATTGAACCATTAATAAAATCAATCCCACTTGGTAGAATGGGTGAACCAAAAGATATCGCAAATGCATTCCTCTTTTTAGCAAGCCCTCTAGCAAGCTATATAACAGGAGCAATACTTCAAGTAGATGGAGCTGCAAGAAACTAGGTGTAAAATGAAAAGTAAATCTGAAAAAAATATATTAATTGCTTTTATATTAAATTTAGGATTTTCTATATTTGAATTTATTGGAGGGACTATAACAAATAGTATAGCTATTACTTCTGATGCAGTTCATGATATAGGAGATGCATTAAGTATAGGACTATCTTATTTTTTAGAAAGAAAGAGTAAAAAAGGTCCAGATAATAAATATACCTATGGATATGTGAGATATTCTCTAATAGGTAGTTTAATAACAACACTTATTCTTTTATTTGGATCTTGCTTTGTTATTTATAGTGCAGTAAATAAAATAATAACGCCTGAAGAAATTAATTATAGTGGAATGATTTTATTCGCACTTATAGGTGTAGTTATAAATTCATGTGCAGTATATTTTACACGTGATGGAGATTCCTTAAATCAAAAATCTGTAAATTTACACATGTTAGAAGATGTACTAGGATGGGTAGTAGTATTAATAGGTGCGATAATTATGAGATTTACTGATATTAAATTATTAGATCCAATACTATCTATATTAGTAGCTATATTTATACTTATAAATGCATTTAATAATTTTAAATCAATAACATATTTATTTTTAGAAAAAACTCCAAATAATATATCTATAGAAGATTTAAAAAATAATATACTTAAAATAGATGGAGTAAAAGATGTTCATCATATACATATATGGAGTATAGATGGATATAACAATTGTGCTACTATGCATGTAGTAGGTGAAGATTATGTTAAATTAAAAAAATTAGTAAAAGAAGAATTAGAAAAATATGGAATATGCCATTCAACTATTGAAATAGAAAGTGTTGATGAGAATTGTGATGAGAAAAATTGTAATCCTACCTATCAACATCATGATTAAATATGATATTAAATGTAAGTGGAAGAACAGATATTATA
The DNA here is from genome assembly GCA_947632265.1 of uncultured Bacilli bacterium. Classification (GTDB taxonomy): domain Bacteria; phylum Bacillota_I; class Bacilli_A; order RF39; family UBA660; genus UMGS1613. The sequence continues at coordinate 1,039 of CANROP010000080.1, read as the reverse complement.
GCTTTTTATAGTGAATGGTTTATAAATAGATTAGATAAAGGATTTGTAGATGTTAGAAATCCTTTTTATCCTAAATTAGTAAGTAGAATATATTTTGATAATGTAGATGCATTTGTATTTTGTACAAAAAATCCAATACCAATATTAAAACACTTAAATAAAATAAATAAACCTATATTATTTCATGTAACATTAACTCCTTATAAAAAAGATATAGAACCTAATGTACCTCCTAAAGGAGAAATTATTAAATCAATAAAAGAATTATCAAATATTATAGGTATAGATAACTTATATATTAGATATGATCCTATATTTTTAAGCGATAAATATAATATTGAATATCATAAAAAAGCATTTGAAAACTTATGTAGTTTATTAGATGGTTATGTAAAACATATAATAGTATCTTTTATAGATGATTATAAAAATGTTAGAAAAAATCAAAAAGAATTAAATTATAAAATATTTAGTGAAAAAGATTATGAAGAAATAGGTAAAAGTTTTAGTAAAAGTTCTAGAGATCACGGCATGACTATTCAAACATGTTTTGAAGATAGAAATTTAGTTGAATATGGTTTTATAAAAGAAGATTGTGTTTCAATGGAACTTGCACTTAAATTAACTAATAAAAAATATAAAAGATGGAAAGCTAGAAAATGTAATTGTGTAGAAATGGTAGATATAGGCGTTTATAATTCATGTAAACATTTTTGTAAATATTGTTATGCTAATTACGATGAAGAAAAAGTAAATAATAACTTTATAAATCATGATAAAAATTCATCATTATTAATTGGTAATTTAGAAGAAGACGATATAATAAAAGAAAGAAAATAGGTACTTGTAAAAAGTAAAAAAACATGGTAATATTAAGAAGTAATAGGAAACATAAAAAATTATGTAACTATTAAAAGAGAAAGGAAAGAGGTAAAAGTTATGAATAGAACAAATGTTCGTACGGGGGGGGGGGTCATTTAGAATTAAATAATGGCTTTACCCTAATAGAGCTTTTAGCAGTTATAGTTATACTAGCAAT
>CANROP010000079.1 GCA_947632265.1 uncultured Bacilli bacterium | reverse complement strand
GATGAATATCATATAAATACAGCATTTACATTTGATGAACAAGAATTAAGTGGAATATGGGTAGGAAAGTTTGAAACAGCAGGAAGTACAGGAACTCCAACAATACTTCCAAACACAGAAGCATTAGTAAATATAAATATAAAAACAATGTTTGAAACAGCAAAGAAATTAGTAGTGAGTGGTTACGATAGTCATATGGCGAAGAATAGTGAATGGGGAGCAGTGGCTTATTTAAGTCAAAGTATATATGGAAAGTATGGTAATCCAAATTATGAAGGAGCAAACAAAGAAGTATATATAAATAATTCACAGAATTTTATAACAGGTCGAAGTGGAGGAAGTCCAAATGCATCATATGTTCCAAGAGGACGATGTTTATATGATAATGGGAAAGCATCATCAATTGGAAGAGAGAACTTATGTGGGGAAGGAGCAAGTACAACAGGAAAGATTACAGGAGTATATGATATGAGTGGAGGAGCCTGGGAATATGTAATGGGCAACTTAAATGATGGTACAGGCTCAAGTGGTTTCTCTGTAATGCCAGAGTTAAAATTTTATGACAAATATACATCAGAAACTCCAACACAAGCTTGTGATGGAGGAGTATGTTATGGACATGCCTTAAGTGAAACGAGTGGGTGGTATAGCGATTATACAGGTTTTGTTAATTCGCCCAACCCTTGGTTCGTACGTGGGGATGCCAATCACGAGTCCAATGTGGGTGTATTTAGTTTTGGTCGATATAATGGTGATTGGCCTTATGGAAATGTTTTCCGAATCGTAGTAGTATCAATTTAGTTTTACAACATGCTTATAAGTAATTAATAAATATTAAAACATGGATAGAATCTAATTTTCTATCCATTTTTAAGTTTTTCATATTCTTCTAAAGTTATATCATTTTCATAAATATATGTTGCAACATCTACTCCAACATATCTATAATGCCATGGTTCATATTTATATCCTGTAATATCAAATTTAGCTTTAGGATATCTTAATATAAATCCATATTTATATGCATTATCTTTAATCCATGTAAATTCTTTAGTATCTTCAAAATTATCATAATCTAGGGTACTATCGGATACATCTACAGCAAGCCCAGTTTGATGTTCAGAATGTCCTGCTCTCGCACTCGCCATATCAGCATAATATAATCCTTTTTCTTTAACATAGTTATTATAAAGTTTTTCTTGATAATCATAACTTCTAAATGTTGATACTGCAATTATATTAAAACCTAAATTTTTCGCATCTTTACTTAATTTTTCAAATGCTTCTTTTGCTTCTTTTCTTAAATATTTATTTTCACATGCATAATTTGTACTTATTAATTCTAAATCGTTTGGTATATAATCATTATTTAATTTAATATTTTTATTAACTAAAAAGTCATATGTAGTAGGGTCATAAATAGTTTTAATATCTTTATAAAAGTTACCATTTTCAAGTATTAAAAGAAGTAATATATAAATAATTTTTTCCATATACTCACCACTATATTGTATGAAAAAAAGATAGAAAATCTATCTTAAAAAGTATGCATAATATTCTTCGTATGTAATATCATTTTCATAAATATATGTTGCGATATCAACTCCAACATATCTATAGTGCCAAGATTCAAATTTATATCCAGTTAAATTTTCTTTATCTTCTTTAAATCTCATGATAAAACCATATTTATGTGCATTATCTTTTAACCATTTATATTCAGATGTATATTTAAAATTATCAAATGAAACATTATTTCCATTTGTAAGATCAACTGAAAATCCTAATTGGTGTTCAGAGTAACCAGGACGAGCTGAATATGTATCAGCAAGACTAACTCCATCATTTTTAACATAATTATTATAAAGAGTTGCTTGAAAATTATAATCTCTATATCCTGTAGTAATTTTTATAGTAAGTCCTTCTTTTTTCATGTCTTTTGCCATTTTTTCAAAATTTTCATAAGCAGTTTTATTTAACTTAGCTGTATCACGTGTAAATTCATTACTTATAGTTATTATATCTATAGATTTATAATCACTAGTTAAATAATTATATTTATTTACAAGAGTATACATACCTTTAGATGTATCTGATGCTTTAGAATCAGTATAATATTCATAATCTATATTTGAGTTTACATGTGATACGACATCAGTAAAAGTTAAATTTTTATTTTTATTATAATAATCAATATATCTATCAATATAATCTTCAATAAAATATTTTTGATTTAATAAATCAATATTATCTTCATTAATTAAGTTAAATATAGTTAAATAATTTATATCTTTATATTTATTTATATATTCTAAATATAAATTTAATTTATTTTTATCATAATTTTTTTCTTTTATTATATTAATTAATGAATTATTATAATCATTTTTAAGTATTATATTTAATTCTTCATCTGTTAAATTTTTTAACTCATTTATTTCAGAATTACTATATCCAATATTTTTTAATTTAGAATTTATATTATCTTTATTATTAATTAATAAAAATATAATTATAATAGATATAAATAATAATATTAATATAATAACTTTCTTTTTTATTCTTCTTTTCTTTTTCATACTATCACCATAACTATTATACAACAAAAGTGAAAAAAGAATTAATTATTTTCTATAAAATATGCATAGTATTCGTCAAATGTAATGTCATTATCATGTATATATGTAGATACTTCTACACCAACATATCTATAATGCCAAGATTCATATTCATATCCTGTTATATATTCTTTTCCTTTAGGATATCTTAAAATAAATCCATATTTATATGCATTATCACTCAACCATTTAAATTCATCAAATTCTTCAAATGTATCTCCTGTAGATCCATATGTTTGAATATCTACAGATAATCCTGTTTGGTGTTCTGAAAATCCAGCTTTAGCAGCTCTTTTATTTGCTTCTTCTTCTCCTAATGTAGTTAGATAATATTTATAAATTTTATCTTGATCTTCATAACTTCTAAAAGATGAATTTATAATTAATGTTAAATTTTCTTCTTTAGCACTCTTAAACATAGATATAAAAGCACTATAAGCTTCTCTTGTAAGCATTTGATTTTCTCCATAACTATGTTGATTACTTACAAGAACCATATTACTTGAATCATATGAAGAATTTAACTTATAAAATTTATTTGTAAGCATAAGATAACCTTTTTTGATATCGGTATCTTTAGTATCATTATAAAATCCTTTATCAGCTTTAACATTTACTATAGCTATAACGTCACTATTATTAACATTATTCTTACTTTTATAATCTATATATCTTTTTAAATTCTTTTCTATAAAATATTTTTCATTTATTAATTTTAAAATATCTTTATCATAATTAATACTACTTATATATTCTATAGAATCATCATTTAGTTTTTTTATCTCATTTATTTCAGAATCACTATATCCTAATTTTTTTAATTTATAGTTATAAGTATTTCTATAGTTTACTATATATATACTTAATAGTATTACTGTTATAATACCTATAATAACAAATTTATATTTTAATATTTTTTTCATATCTTCACCATTATTATTTTGATACATTTATTATAATTTTTATACATCTAAATAACCTGAATATTTGTTCTATAAAATATTGACTAAGGTATTAATATTTTATATAATTATTTTGGTGGTTAGTATGGAAAGTATAATTATGCATATAGATGTAAATAATGCTTTTTTATCTTGGACTGCAGTTGATCTTTTAAAACATGGATACTCTATAGATATAAGAAATATAGAAGCTATAATAGGTGGAGATGAATCACAAAGAAGAGGTATAGTACTTGCGAAAAGTATGGTAGCTAAAAGAAAAGGCGTAAAGACTGCTGAAACAATTAGAGAGGCTAAAAGAAAATGTAGGGATTTAAAAATATTTCCACCTAATCATAAACTATATCAAGAAATGTCTAAAAGTTTATTTAATCTTATAAGTAAATATACTCCAGATATAGAAAAACTTAGTATAGATGAATGTTTTATAGATTATGGTAAAGTAAAACATTTATATGGAGATCCTATAAAGTTTGCATATAAATTAAAAAAAGAAATAAAAGATACATTAGGTTTTACAGTAAATATAGGTATTGCTAATAACAAATTATGTGCAAAAATGGCATCTGATTTTTTAAAGCCAGATAGAGTACATACTTTATTTCCAAATGAAATAGAAAGTAAAATGTATCCTCTTGATGTTGGAGATTTATATGGAATAGGTAAAAGTAGTGCATCAAAATTAAAAGAGTTAAAAATAAATACAATTGGAGATTTAGCTTGTGCAGATAGAAATATTTTATATAAGTATTTTAAAAATCAAACAGATAGAATGATTAATAGTGCGAGGGGAATAGATGATAGTATAATAACTGTAAAAAGAAGAGAAGTTGAATGTATAAGTAATTCTACAACTACAAGTTATAATTTAAATACACTAGATGAGATTTATAAATGTTTATATAATTTAGTTGAGAATGTTTGTATTCAGTTAAGAGAAAAAAATAAATATGCATCTCAAGTAGGAGTAGTACTTAAAGATAAAAATTTTAAAACATATTCCCATCAAAGAAAATTAAAAAATCCTACAAGTAATACAGATGAAGTATATAGAATTTCTAAAGAATTAATTAAGGAACTATGGAATGAAGAAGGGATTAGATTAGTTGGAGTATCGCTTGCTAAATTATCATCATCATTAACTCATCAAATATCTATATTTGAAGATTTTAATGAAATAGAAAAAAATAATGAATTAGATAAAATAATAGATAGTATTAAAAGAACTTATGGGAGGGATGCGATAAGTAGAGCATCTCAAATTAATAAAAAATAGATCTACATATGTAGATCTAGATAGTAATAATTGAATTAAAAAGTGTTATTAATACTTCTTTAATTAATAGAAATTAATTCTATATGATGAGAATTTGCCAATTATTACAGATACAGGAGAAGAATTAATTTGAAAAAAGTTATACTTTTTAACTAAGTTTATTAGGAGTAGGAATAGAAGAGAAAAGTAAATCTCCTAAATAACATAGTAGGGGAGTGTGACTTGTTTTCTATAAACCTTTTTCTCCTCCTGTAGTTCAAATTATATAGTATGTATAAATCTTAGTCAAATACGTGTTTTTAACGTTTTGCATAGTAAAAAATGCAGAAATTAAAAAATTGTTTGCAGAAAT
>CANROP010000078.1 GCA_947632265.1 uncultured Bacilli bacterium | reverse complement strand
TAAAGGAACCATAACATTTGAAAATGGAAAAGTAAAAAGTGTAACAGGAATGGATATGGGAGATTATGAGGTAGAAATGGGAGAAAATGGTAATCTACTTGTAAAAGGAGAATCAACAGGAGGAGGTTCAAGTAGTCCTAGTGGTCCAGGTGGATCTGGTGGAGGAACAGGAACTGGAGGAACTGGTGATTCTGGAGGATCAGGAAGTAGTACAGGAATGCCAAAGCCATCATTAACAGATGAATTAACTCCAGTAAAATGGGATGATGAACAGAAAGCATGGGTAATAACAACATCAAGCGACCCGGAATGGTATGATTATGAAAAGCAAGAATGGGCAAATGCAGTAGTATTAAATGATAATGGAAAATTGAAATACGAAGGAGATCCGTTAACATTACCACCATCAACAAGTAATAGACTAGATGTGGTAGCCATGTTTGTATGGATACCAAGATATGAATATAGTATAGAAGGACAATATGGAACACATACAGATGGAAGTGCAGGAACAAAAGAAACTCCAGGAGAAATAAAAGTAAACTTTATAGGAATAGATAAGACACAAGCAACAGAAGGATATCATATCCATCCGGCATTTTGGTGGGATAATGATAGTGATGGAGTAAGAGAAACAGGAGAAGAATTAAGTGGAATATGGGTAGGAAAGTTTGAAACAACAGGTTCATTATCCACACCAACAATACTACCAAATTTACGATCATTATATGGTCAAACAGTAAGTGACCAATTTACAACAGCCCAAAAATTAAAAGTAACAGGCTATGATAGTCACATGGCAAAGAATAGCGAATGGGGAGCAGTCGCATACCTATCACAAAGCATCTATGGCAAATATGGTAATTCAAATTATACAGGAATAAATAAAGAAGTATATATAAATAATTCGGATGATTATTATACAGGACGAAGTGGAGGAGCACCAATTGCATCAAAAACTTCAACTGGAACATGTACATATGATAACAAAACACCATCAACAGGAATAGCTGCAACACCATTATGTGGAGAAGGAGCATCAACAACAGGAAATATCACAGGAGTATATGATACGAATGGAGGAGAATTTGAATATGTTATGGGAAACCTAAATGGTACTACGACTAAATATGATGGTTTCTCTGAAATGCCAGAGTTAAAATATTACGACCTGTATACATCGATAACCCCAACACGAGCATGTAATAAAGAAGAATGTTACGGACATGCTTTAAGCGAAACGAGTGGCTGGTATAGCGACAGTGCAGAATTTTTTAGTTCTTCCAGCACTTGGTTTTTACGTGGCGGTAATGGCTTCTTCGGTGGGGCTGGTGCAGGGGTGTTCGCCTTTGTCGACAACTATAGCCTTGTCAACGACGACGGTTCTTTCCGAATAGTGCTTGTTGCTGTGTAGAATTTCCATCTTATCGCAACTCCAAAAAGATTAACAAAATAAAGAATCATATATAAAAATATAATTATAAATTAACTGTGTAAATTTAAATGCACAGTTTTTATATTATAAATTTTGAATAGAATTTCTAACACTACGTTGATAATTTAAAAAAATTATTATATAATATAGTTACACAGGAATATTGTGTTATAAATGTAGGAAGAAGGAAATAAAATGTCAAAGGAAAAGAAAAGATCAATAATAATAGCTGTAGTGGTTGGAATTATAGCTCTTATTTTAATAGGAATCCTAGTTGTAGGAAAATTAAAAGAGGAAGGGATTATCTCTACTAAAGAATCAAGAGAAATAGTAGAACAAATAAAGAATAATTTTAATTCAGAAGAAAGAAATGTTATATATTATGCAAGCTCAATTTGTTCACACTGTATGGAGTTAACTCCAATACTTAAAGAGATTGCTAATGAATATGATATGGATTATTACTATGTAGATAGTCAAGAATTAAATAAAAAACAAATTGCTGAAGTTACAGAATTATTAGGAATAGAAGATAGAACTCCAACAACAGTTGTTGTTGAAAATGGAAAAGTAGTAGACAAATTTATTGGATCAACTGATGGGTCTACATACGTTGAATTTTTAAAAGGAGCTGGAATGGTTCCAGATGATGCAACTTATGGGGAAGATTATTCAAATATAACATTTTTAGATTATGATACATATAAAGAAATAATAACTGATAAAGGAACGCATGTAATCGTTATAGGAACATCAACTTGTCCACATTGTCAAGCTATCAAGCCAGCACTTAATAAAGTTGCAGGAGATTATGATTTAACAATAAACTATTTAGTTATAGATGAATTATCTAATACTAACTATTCAGCATTCTTTAGTAGTTTAACAGATTTAGAGTTTAAAGATGAAACATTTGTTAAAGAAAGTAAAATAGGGACACCACTTGTATTACTTGTAAAAAATAAAAAAATAAAAGATTATTTTACAGGTGAGAGAACAACATCACAATTAATAAGAGAATTAAAAAAATTTGGAGTAATTTCAGAATAATAGAACTATTATGAGGTGAGTTAAATGGAATCTGTTTATAAAGAACTAAAAAATTTTAAATCAAAATATCCATCAACAATAGCCTGGCGTTTAAAAGCACATTCAAAAGTTATAGAAAAACATCTTAATCCAGGAGAGGAAATCCTTTACGTGTTTGCTGCTCAAAAAGGATTTTCTTCTATTGATATTTTTTCAACTTATGCAGTAGTTTTAACAAATAAAAGAATATTAATGGCTCAAAAAAGAGTTTTGTTTGGTTATTTATTCTTAGCTGTTACACCAGATATGTTTAATGATTTAACTGTAAATACTGGAATTATATGGGCTAAAGTTAATATAGATACAGTAAAAGAAAGAATAGTACTATCTAACATATCAAAGCAAGCAGTAGGAGAAATAGAAACTGTAATAACAGAATACATGATGAAAGAAAAGAAAAAATATATTAATCCAGGAGAAGATAGATAATATTCTATCTTTTGTTGTATGGTGGTAATAATGAATAAAAAAACAAAATTGATTATATTACTTATTGCTTTAATCATTCTAATTATATTGTGTAAAATTATTTTGATACCAAATATAGTTGAATATAGTATTGTTAGTAATGATAAAAAATTTAATATAGAAGAAGAAAATACATATATAAAAATAAGTGATGATAAAAATGTATATCCAATAAGAATATATAGAGAAAATAAAAAGAGAAAAATTATAACAAATATATATTCATATGAAGATGAAGATACCTCATGCATATTACCTATAATTAATGATTCTATAGTTGTAGATATGATGTGTTATAAAGATAATATAATTTACAATTATAGTAATATAGTAGGTTTAAATAAAGATTTGGATAATTATGTTAATTCTATAAAAGAATATGATATTAATAAATTTAAAGACAATTTAGATAATAAAAAAGTTATCGATGTAACAAGTATTTATAGTAATAATAATTTTAATGATATAATAGCTATAACAACTTATAAGGGAATAATCGTAAACTCTAATTACATAGAAATATTTAAAAAAGATGTTTATGATAATAAAATTAGTGCATTTTTAAATAATTACTATTTGATTGCTGATTATGATAATAATTATGAATTTAAATATTTTTATATAGTAAATTTATTAACAAAAGATGTTTCAAAAATAAAATCTAAAAATCCAATATCACTCGATTCATATATACAAGGTATAGTAGATGATAAAATATATCTATATGATAAAGATAATGAAAAACAATATAGTATAGATATTAAAAATAAAAAAATACAATTGATATCAACTGATAATTCTGTAAAATATTATTCTAATAATAAATGGATGAGTATAAGTATAAACAAAGCTAATAAAGAATTATATTTTGATTATACTACATTAGATAATATTTTTCCTGAATATGATGAAGTAATAGAAACTGATAGTTATTATTATTTGTTTGATAAAAAAGAAAATAATTTTGATTTATATAGAGTAGATAAAAATAATATTAAAATAAAAAAATATATTACAAATATTAAAACAATAAAAATATATTATAAAGATAGTTATATATATTTTAAAGATAACAATAAAATATATTATTATTCAGATGAAACTGGATTAAGGACAGTATTAGAAAATACTGAATTACCATTTAATAATACGATAAAATATTATATATATTAAAATATCTGTTATAATATTAGTTAAGGAGGCATTATGAAAACAATATTAACAGGCGATAGACCTACAGGTAGATTACATCTAGGACATTATTTTGGTTCATTAGAAAATAGAGTGAAAATGCAGTATGATTATGATACATATATTTTGATAGCTGATGTACAAGCTCTTACTGATAATTTTAATAATCCATCTAAGGTTAGAGAAAACGTAAAAGAATTAGCTTTAGATTATTTAGCTGCAGGTATTGATCCAAAGCAATCACACATATATATACAGTCATTGATACCAGAGGCAACAGAGCTTACTGTTTATTTTTCAAATTTAGTATCAGTCCCAAGATTGTATAGAAATCCGACAACAAAATATGAAGTCGCACAGAAAAAAGAATTATTTGGAGATAGTGGAGAAGGGATAACATATGGATTTTTAGGGTATCCTGTTAGTCAAGCAGCCGATATAGCTTGTGTAAATGGAAATATAGTACCAGTAGGTGATGATCAATTACCACATATTGAGCAGACAAGAGAAATACTTAGAAAGTTTAACAATATTTATGGAGAAACATTTAATATACCTGAGGCAGTATTAAGTTCAACTCCTAGAATAAAAGGCTTAGATGGAAATGAGAAAATGAGTAAATCTCTTAACAATTGTATATATTTATCAGATACAGAAGAAGAAATTAATAAAAAAGTAATGTCTGCAGTAACAGATCCTAGTAAAATTAGAAAAGATGATCCAGCAAATCCAGAAGTTTGTATGGTTTATTACTATCACAAATTAATTAAAAATCCAAATTTACCTAAAGTGTGTTCAGAATGTAAAAATGGAGAAAGAGGTTGTGTATATTGTAAAAAGGAACTTGTGAGAGCTCTTGTAGAATTTTTAGAGCCTATACAAAAGAGAAGAAAGTATTATGAGGAAAGGCCAGAAGAGGTTGAAAGAATATTAAAAGAAGGAACTTATGCTACAAAGAAAAAGGCAGAAGAAGTAATGCGTAGAGTAAAAGAAAACATGAAATTAAATTATTTTGAGTAAAGTGTACTAAAAAAGTGTAACTATTCAGACTTAAACACTTCAAAACGAGTAACTTTTAAATAGGTTACTCTTTAATTTGCAAATAAAACTTTG
>CANROP010000077.1 GCA_947632265.1 uncultured Bacilli bacterium | reverse complement strand
CTGTTGATTTAACGAAGATTGGAATTGATGACTTTAAATAAATCCATCAGCACTTTGTTTGAAAAGAGATAATTTATTAGAGTGTGATATAATATATATTATAGAAAGGAAATTAATATGGAAAAATCAAAAGTTTATTTTACAAGAGAAGTAACAGAAGATAATGTAGTTAGATTATTTAAAGAATTAAATAAAAATCTTAATGGTAAAGTAGCCGTTAAAGTTCATTCTGGAGAAAGAGGAAATCAAAATTATTTAAAACCTCTATTTATGAAACCTATGATAGATTATGTTAACGGTACAGTTGTTGAATGTAATACTGCTTATGATGGAGCGAGAGATACAACAGAAAAACATAAAGAACTTATGGAAGAACATGAATGGTCAAAATATTTTAATGTAGATATTATGGATGAAGATGGAGATATAACTTTAGAAATACCAAATGGAAAAGTTATAAAGAAAAATTACGTTGGAAAAAACATACAAAATTATGATTCAATGTTAGTACTTTCACATTTTAAAGGTCATCCTATGGGTGGATACGGTGGAGCTTTAAAACAATTATCTATAGGGATTGCATCATCAAAAGGTAAGAGATATATCCACTGTGCTGGAGCTGAGAATGGTTCATATGAGGATATGTTTCATACAGATCAAATAAAATTTTTAGAGTCTATGGCAGATGCTGCATCATCAGTAGTAAATTATTTTGATGGTTCTATAGCATACATAAATGTAATGTGCAATATGTCTGTAGATTGCGATTGCTGTAGTGTAGCAGAAGACCCATGTATGTCTGATATTGGAATACTTGCAAGTCTAGATCCTGTCGCACTTGATAAGGCATGTATAGATTTGGTTGAAAAATCAGATGATCCAGGTAAAGAGAAATTACTTGAAAGAATTAACTCAAGAAAAGGTACTCATACAATAGAAGCAGCAGAAAAGTTAGGTATAGGTACTACAGAATATGAATTAATTGAAATTTAAAAGCGGTGATAATACGAAAGATAAAATTACTATTAATTGTCATAGTAGTATTAAAATAAGTGATGATAAAGTAATTTATTTTGATCCTTATAAAATAGAAAATAAAACTAATGATGCTGATATTATTTTTATTACTCATGATCATTATGACCATTTAGATATTTCATCTATTAAAAATATAATTAAAGATGATACTACTATAGTTATACCTAATACGTTATCTTTAGAATATTTAAATAATTATAACTGTATTAGAGTTATTCCTAATAAAACTTATAATATTTTAAATTATGAAGTTCAAACTATACCTAGTTATAATATAAATAAACCTTTTCATCCAAAAGAAAATGGTTGGGTAGGTTATATTATAACAGTTAATAATGAAAAAATTTATATTGCAGGAGATACAGATATAACAGAAGAAAATAAAAAAGTTAAATGTGATATTGCTTTAGTACCAATCGGTGGAAAATTTACAATGACATATGAAGAAGCATCGGAATTAGTAAATATAATAAAACCTAAAATTGCAATACCAACACATTATGGCTTAATAGTAGGTAGTGTTAATGATGGTAAAAAATTTAAAAATTTATTAGATAATAGTATTGAATGTATTTTATTAATTAATTGATTATGTACTTAACGGGTTTGTAGAACTATTTATTCTACAAACCTTTTAGCACAAATCAATTTTATTAACAATATATATAAAGATTTAATATTGAAAAAAGAATATAGTTGTGTTATTATGTGTTTAAAAGGAAAGAGGTAAAAGTGTGAAAGAAAAAGTTATTCATACAAGTTGTGAACTATCTAAAAATAAAAAAGAACGTCAATCTAATATTGAAGTATTAAGAATCTTTTCAATATTATTAATACTTATATTCCATTATTCATATAAATGTACATATACATTTGAAACTTTTACATTTAATGCATTCATGACAAAAGCATTTTATATGTTTGGTGAGCTTGGTGTAAATTTATTTATACTTATTACTGGTTATTTTATGTGTAAAAGTAAAGTTTCATTAAAAAAAATAATTTTATTGATTTTAGAAATAGATTTTTATTATCTATTTACAGCTTTTATAGCTATCCTATTAAATCAGTTTTATTTTCCTACAAGAACGGACTTCTTTTTAGTATTTTTCCCAACAATATTAAATAAATATTGGTTTGCAACTGCTTATATCTTAATATATATTTTAAGTCCTTATTTTAATATATTAATTAATAATATGAATAAGAAAGCATATCAAAAATTTTTAGCGACTATACTTATTATATGGTGTATTATACCAACATTTTTTGGATTTTTTTATAATAATACAGAATCATTCTTATACTATTCAAGATTTATATGGTTAATAGTTATATATTTTGTAGGTGCTTATATTAGGCTTTATCCTATAAAAATATTTAATACATTAAAAAAGAGCTTAATATTGAGTTTAAGTACTTATGGCTTAATGTTATTATCAATTTTATTAATACAAAAGTTTAATTCTTTTTCCTTAAATGCTGAAGCACTAGAAACGGCATACTTTTGGAGACCAAATACAATTTTGATGTTTTTGTTAAGTATTTCTACATTTTCAATATTTCTTAATATTAAAATAAAAAATAACGTTATAATTAATAGAATTGCATCTACAACTTTAGGTATATACTTATTACATGATGGATTACTTGGTAATTACATATGGAATGGAATATTTAAAACTTCAGAACATATATATAAACCTAACTTTATTTTACATATGTTATTTACTTGTTTAACAATATTTATTGTAGGTGTTGTAATAGATTTAATTAGACAATTAATCGAAAAATATATTGTAAATAAGATTGAGAATACAAAATTAATAAATACTTTAAGTAAAAAGATAAGTACAATTTTATCATAATAAAATAAAAAACATATATTGCTTTTTATGCTTTTTTGTTTTATTATATTTGTAGCAAGATTTTAATTGCTCGTGTGATGGAATTGGTAGACGTGCTAGACTCAAAATCTAGTGGTGCTAAAACACCGTGTCGGTTCGACCCCGACCACGAGCACCAAAATGTATACTAAAAAGATGCCTTATTTAGCATCTTTTTAATCTTTATTATTAAATTTTTGTATAAAGGTTAGAATTTTTTATGCATCCACAAGTACAACACGGAAAGAACCATTACTGTTGGATGAGCCATTGTAGTAGTACGAAGCAAATATACTTGTAGCATCAGAAGATCCGAAGTAACCCCCACGTCCAAGCCATGGATTTGATGAACTAACAAAGTTTTCGTAACCACCATACCATCCACTTGTTTCACTTAAAGCATGCCCATAACATATTCCATTACATGCTGTTGATGAGTCTTCTGTTTTATATTCATCAAAATATTTGGATTCTGGCATACTTGAAAAGCCATCATATGTTTCGCTTGTAGTATTATTTAAATTTCCCATAACATGTTCGAATGCTCCACCACTCATGTCATATACTCCTGTGATATTTCCTGTTGTTGATGCTCCACCTCCACATTGCCCTTTTCCTAATCCACTTTCTTCTATATCATCATATTTACATGTTCCATCTGAATTTTCGTTAGCACTTGGACTTCCTCCACTTCGTCCTGTGTACATGTCGCTTGAATTATTTATATATACTTCTTTGTTTGCTTCTTTATAATTTGAATTACCATATTTCCCGTAAGCACTTTGTGAGAGATATGCGACTGCCCCCCATTCACTATTCTTTGCCATATGACTATCAAATGATATTTCATATTTTGTTTTAAATAATTTGGATGTTTCAAACTGTGTATTTATATTTTGATTTGTTAATGATTGTAGGTTTGGAAGTATTGTAGGGTCTACTTCAGTTCCTGTTGTTTCAAACTTTCCTACCCATATTCCACTTAATTCTTGGTTATCAAATGTAAATGCTGGATGTGTATGCCATTCACTTGGTTTATTTCCACTATAGGTTGCTGCTCCATCATCTACGGTATCTGTTCCTATAAATTTTATATCTATAGCTCTTGGTAGGTTTGGGTCACTTCCTATTGTATCATTTATTGTATATGAATATCTTGGTATCCATACAAACATAGCTATTACATCGTTTTCTAGATTTAATGATTGACCTACAACTTTATTTTTGGCTGTATTATTTAGAATTACTGCATTCGCCCATTCTTGATGTTCATAGTCATACCAAGTAGTACTATTATCAGCAATAATCCATTTATTTCCTTTATAAACAACAGGTGTTAAATCTCCTAGTATTGGATCTGAACCATTTAAAATAGGATCTATATATACAAAATCACCTTGTTTACCATATATATCTTCTAATGCTTTATCCTTTTGTTTAACTATTAAAAGATGCCTATTACTTAAAACTGCTAATGATATTGTCATTAATACAACAGCTAATACTAAAATTAGATACATAATAGACGATATAGCAAACCCTTTATTAGATTGTAATATATTTTTATATATATAATTTTTTCTTTTATTCATATTTTACCCCTTCAATACCCTAGAACAATTATAACAAAAACTACGATTTTTTACAATAAAAAGCAAAAATTAAATTATTACTAGTCATTTTTTGCTTTGTTTATCGCTTTTTCAATCCATATAGGCAACTTATATTCTAATGTTTTAAAACCTAGTGGAGTTTCTTTTATTTTTCTTTTTCTTACTGAATTTTTCATTTTATAATCTATGTTTTTTATACTGAGTTTTAAATGGTTTAATTCTTCATCAACATCTAATACTTCTACTAATATTATATCGCCTATTTTTACAAAATCTGTTATATTTTTTACAAATCCATGTGATATTTCAGATATATGTATTAAGCCACTATAATAATCATCGCAAGAAACGAATACACCATAAGACTCTATACCAGTAACAGTTCCACGTATTATTTTTCCTTTCCCTATTTTTGACATATAACCACCTACATGATTATATCATATTTATACAATTTTTATAATATTTTGCTTTATTTCATAAAATTAATAACAATTTCATAAAATTTATTGACATTGATTTTATAGTATGTTATAATTTGTCTTGTTAAATGAATTTGGAGAAATACCCAAGTCTGGTTGAAGGGACCGGTCTTGAAAACCGGGAGGTCGGCGACGGCGCGGGGGTTCGAATCCCTCTTTCTCCGCCATTTGATTTATAATATCGCGGGATGGAGCAGCTTGGTAGCTCGTTGGGCTCATAACCCAAAGGTCGTTGGTTCAAATCCATCTCCCGCAACCAATGGTTCCGTGGTGTAGCGGTTATCACGTC
>CANROP010000076.1 GCA_947632265.1 uncultured Bacilli bacterium | reverse complement strand
GATAAAAAAATATAGAGAAAAATATAAATAAATAAAGGAAAAAGCAGGTAGTTTGCATGCAAACTTTGCACACTACCGACATAATATTGAGGTGATAAAATGAAATTTAATAAATATATAGATTGGTTTATTCACATGTTAGGCTATGCATTAGTATTAATTACAGTATCAGTAATATTTAAAAAAACAATAATAATAGATAATTTTTATTTTGGATTATGGGGACTTGTGGCTGTCATAATAATATTTGTTTTAAATAGAACAATAAAGCCTTTAATCGTTTGGATGACATTACCACTTACAGCTTTGACACTAGGATTATTTTATCCTTTAATAAATATATTAATATTAAAAATAACAGATTTCATATTAGGACCACATTTTGATATACATGGTACGATAGTATTATTTATAGTATCAATAATCATATCAATTATGAATGCAATTATGGATAACGTAATAATAGATACTATACTTAGAGGTAAAAAATAATGAATCCAGTATTCATAAATTTAGGTCCATTAGAAATAAGATGGTACTCAGTTTTAATACTAACGGCATTTATAATAGGATACTTTTTAGTGGTAAATAGATGTAAAAAGAAAAATATTCCTATAGATGTTATTACAGATTTATGTTTTTACTTAGTAATAGTTTGCATATTGGGAGCTAGACTTTATTACTGCCTTTTTGAATTTGATAGCTATAAAGATAATTTATTAGATATACTAAAAATATGGGAAGGTGGTCTAGCAATCCATGGAGGAATAATTGCTGGAATAATATTTATCTATTTTTATACAAAAAAGAAAAAATTAAAATTACTAGAAATATTAGATATTATCGCACCAGCATTAGTGTTAGGTCAAGCAATAGGTAGATGGGGAAATTTCTTTAATCAAGAAGCATTTGGACCTATAGTAGATATATCATTTTTGAAAATGCTTCACCTACCCCGTTTTATAATAGATGGAATGTATATAAAAGTTAATGGCACTTATTCATATCACCATCCAACATTTTTATATGAATCACTAGGTTGTCTATTAATATTTATAATAATTATGATAATTAGAAATTCTAAAAAAATAAAAGATGGTCAAATATTGGGAATATATTTAATACTCTATGGAATAATAAGATTTTTTATAGAAAGTTTAAGACAAGATAGTTTAATGCTTTTAAATTTAAAAGTAGCTAAGCTTGTTTCACTTATAATGATATTTATAGGACTATTTCTAATAATAAGACCATATATATTTAATAAAACAAAAAATAAATAGATTATGTAATTTATTTATTTTTTTGTATGATTAAAAGGTGATATTAATGCTTAACAGAATAGTTTGGTTGTGTGCTAGTTCACTTATAATTATGAGTGGTGTATATTTTACATTTAAACTTAAATTTATACAATTTAGAATTATAAAAATGTTTAAAAGTTTAAAAAGCAACAAAAAAGATAAAGAAGGAGTAACACCTATAGAATCGCTTATGATGGTACTTGCAGGTAGAATTGGTGTTGGAAGCATAGCAGGTGTTGCACTATCAATATATTATGGTGGTATAGGAAGTATATTTTGGATGTGGGTAAGTTCAATACTAGGTGCATCACTAACCTTTGTTGAAACAATACTTGGAATGAAATATCAAAAAAAAGACACAAACAAAATAAGTAAGGGAGGACCTAGTTATTACATAAAATTTGGGCTTAATAATAAAATACTTGGTGGTATCTATGCGGTTATAATAATAATAAGTGATATATTTGGATTTATAAGCATTCAAACAAATACAATCGTACACTCTTTTCAAGGAATAATAAATGTAAATAGTTTAATGCTAGGTTTAATAATATCTATATTTGTAATTATTATAATATCAGGTGGAGCTAAGAGAATAGCCCATTTTGCATCTAAAATAGTTCCTCTTATGACAATTTTTTACTTAATAGTATCTTTATTTATAATTATATGTAATATAAATATAGTACCAAATATATTTATTCAGATATTTAAAAGTGCTTTTGAATTCAAATCAATTAGTGGAGGTATATTAGGTACTGTTGTAATAGGAATTCAAAGAGGAATATTTTCAAGTGAAGCAGGTATTGGAACAGGAGCAATCGCTTCATCTATATCTACTTTAAAAACCGAAAAAGAAAAACAGTCACAGGGTTATATACAAATGCTTGGTATATATATAACAACATTTTTAATATGTACTTCAACTGCTCTAATCATTATGACATCAAATACATCATCTATAAACTATACGAATTTTAACGGAATAGAATTAATACAACAAGCTTTAACCTATCATTTAGGTAATTTTGGAAATATATTTATTTTTATAATAATATTTTTATTTGCATTTACTACAATACTATCAAGTTATTATAATGGAGAATCATCACTAAAATATTTTATAGATAAACCTAATAAAACATTAAAAATTTTAAAAATATCTACCCTACTATCAATAATTTTAGGTTCAATTACATCATCTAAAATAATATGGGGATTAGTAGATTCACTTGTAGGTGTACTTGCAATCATAAACATATATTCAATAATGAAATTAAAAAATGAAATAAAAATAGATTAAATATTAATTACATGTTACAATATAGTTGGTGGTAGTATGATTAATAAAAAATGGGATGTTATATTAAGTGATGAATTTAAAAAAGATTATTTTAGAAAACTAGGAATATTTGTAAAAAACGAATATAAAAATAAAATAATATTTCCTCCATATAGAAATATATTTGATGCACTTAGATTTACAGATTATGATGAGGTAAAAGTAGTTATATTAGGTCAAGATCCATATCACGGTATAGGAGAAGCACATGGATTATCATTTTCAGTTAAAGAAAATGTAAAAATGCCCCCATCTTTACAAAATATCTTGAAAGAATTATATAACGATTTAGGCATTAAAAGAAATAAAAGTGATTTAACAGATTGGGCTAAAGAGGGAGTACTTCTTTTAAATTCAATAATGACTGTTGAAAAAGATAAACCACTCTCACATAAAGATAAAGGATGGGAAATATTTACAGATACAGTAATATCAAAATTAAATGAAAGAGAAGATCCTGTAATATTTGTACTTTGGGGAAATTTTGCTAGAAGTAAAAAAGAATTAATTACAAATAGTAGACATAAAATAATTGAATCCGCGCATCCATCTCCATTATCAGCAAATAGAGGATTTTTTGGAAGTAAACCATTTAGTAAAGTAAATAGTTATTTAAAACAAATGGGTAAAGAAGAAATAAAGTGGTAAATATGTATAAAAAAATATTTTTTGTTCATCATTAAATAGGTGATGAAAATGAAAAAGGCTATATTTACGTTTATACTTATAATCATTATATATAATATAATTGGTAATGTTATGGTAGAAGCAAATGTAATACCAGATGATGCGATTAGAGTAAGAGTAATAGCTAATTCAAATACAAAATATGATCAAGAAATAAAAATGCAAGTAAAAGATGTTTTAGAAAACGATATGTATAAATTACTTAAAGACACAAAAAATGTAGATGAAGCAAGAAATATAATCAAAAACAATATTCCTAATGTAGAAGATGATATTTACAATTTTTTACAAGAAAAAGATTATAAATTACCTTTTAATATTAATTTTGGATTAAATTACTTTCCTGAAAAAGAATTTAAGGGTATAACTTATAAAGAAGGATACTATGAATCAGTAGTTGTAACTTTAGGAGAAGGTTTAGGGGATAATTGGTGGTGTGTATTATTTCCTCCACTTTGTATGATAGAAGCAGAAGAATCAACAGATGTCGAATATACAACTATGGTAAAAACGATAATAGATAAATATTTTTAAAAAAAACGAGTATTATTTTATAGGTGATACCATGAATATAATACTTGTTTTTTTAATCGCAATTTCTCTTAGTATGGATGCATTTTCATTATCTCTTGCTTATGGTACTTTATCTTTTAGTAAAAAAGAAACTAATATATTATCTTTAATAGTTGGAATATATCATTTTTTCATGCCAATACTTGGTATGTTAATAGGAAGTTACATAATAAAAATAATACACATCAGTACAGATTTAATTGTACTTATAATATTTACATTTATTGGAATAAATATGATTTTAGAAAGTAGAAAAGAGCAAGAAATAGTAAGTAAAATGAAAATAGGCGAAATGATTTTATTTGGATTAGCAGTTAGTATAGATAGTTTTTCTGTAGGTATAGGAATAAATGAAATAAGTAATAATTTCCTTTTATGTTCAATAATATTTTCACTTACAAGTTTTATATTTACTTATTTAGGTTTAATACTAGGTAAAAAATTAAGTATGTTAATAGGAAAAGTAGCTACTTTAATAGGCGGGATAATGCTTATAGTACTTGGAATAATTTATGTAATATGACTTGCTTTTTAATTTACATTTCAGATGTTTTTGTTCAAAAAAATCAAAAAATTAATTATTTAACTTTTTGACTCTTGCCTTAATTGTCTTTATTAATAAAATTTATTTTGTTAATTTTTTAGTTTTATAACCATTATAATCTATTTCATTTTTCCCGTTTTCTAAGTCTATAATTTCTATTTCTGGAGGTAAAACTTTATTTACAAGTTTACCTAATGCACCATTACAATCTGACCACTTCGTTACCCCACTTGAAATGATTAAGTTTGTACTTTCATCATTAAAGTATCCATATGCATTTTTAAAGAAAATTTTAAAATAAGGCCCTGCCAAACCAATTCCATTAAGTGGAGTGTTTTTTAATAAATTTTGAATTTGTATAGGAACTAATCCACCATGATTATGACCTGAAAGAATTAAAGTATCTAATAATAAATCGTGCAATTTCTCATTTATTTTTCCTTGATTATTTATATATCCATTTGGAGAGTGACTTGATAATATTGTATATTTAGAATTATCAGGATGATAATTGTTATTAAATTTTTCAATAAACATATCTTTTGGTTCACCTATTTGATACCAGGAATCCGTAGGTAAATTAAATGATCTTATAATTAAGTTTTTAAATTGCTCACAATCATTATTAATAATAATACAATTAGTTTGTGTTTTTAATTTGTTAAAAAATTCTTCATTATGAGTATCAACTTCTTTTTTTTCAATAAATTTAACTGTGTCATGATTACCATATGATATAAAAGTAGGTATACTATTTGATAAATATTTTAAAGCATCAAATATTAAATTATTATTTGAATTATCTATAGAATCTATTGTATCTCCAGATATAATTATCAAACTAGGATTTATATTGATTAATTCTTTTACAATATTTATTAAGTAATAATTACTATGAATATCAGTAATGGATATTATTTTAGTACTGCCGACAATTTTAGGATTTGTTATTTTGTAATTTTTTTCAATAAGTTTCATATTTGTATTCCCCCTTAAATAATATACTTATATTGTCTCCTCAAATTTGAAATATAATATATCATTTTCATTAGAATTTGTCAAACTCTATATGTAATTGATAGTGTCAAAAGTTGTCGGGAAATTGAAAAAACATACCATATTTGCTATAATAAAATTATCAAAATAGATAGCGA
>CANROP010000075.1 GCA_947632265.1 uncultured Bacilli bacterium | reverse complement strand
ATTTCACTAATAGATAGTTCTATTATTTTTTTTATCATTTATTTATATTTTATAGTATAATTAGGTAGGTGATTACATGAATAAAAAATTAAAATATATAATATTATTTAGTTTTATTTTTCTTATAATTGATCAATTAATAAAAATATTATTAAGTAATACTATAAAATTAGGTAACTCTATAAATATAATAAATAATTTTTTAAATATAACACTAACTCATAATAGGGGTGCTGCATTTAGTATATTATCAGGAAATAGAATCTTACTTATAATAATAGGATTATTAGCTTTTATAGGCATTTTATATTTTGTAAATAAATTAGAAAAAATAAATAAATTAAACATTTTAATATATTCATTAATGTGTGGAGGAATACTAGGTAATTTAATAGATAGAATACTTTATGGATATGTAATAGATTATATTAGTTTTAAATTTGGTAATTATTATTTTCCTATATTTAATTTAGCAGATATATTTATAACTTTATCCGCACTATTCATAATTATATCTTTAATAAAGGAGGACTTATGGAAATAGAATGTAATATTGATGGAATTAGAATAGATTCATATTTAAGCGAAAAATTAGATTTTTCAAGAAGTAAGATATCTGATATGATTAAAGATGGAACTATTTTAGTTAATGATAAAACCGTTAAAAGTAGTTATAATGTTAAAACTGGAGATTTAATAAAAGTAGGAGAATATGAAGAAGAAGATATCAATGTAGAACCAGAAAATATACCTCTTGATATCGTATATGAAGATGATGATGTAATGGTTATTAATAAACCAAATCATATGGTGGTTCATCCAGCAGTAGGTAATACGCATGGAACACTAGTAAATGCACTCTTATATTATTCTAAAAATTTAAGTAGTATAAATGGAGAGTTTAGACCAGGAATAGTACATAGAATAGATAAAGATACAACAGGACTTTTATTAGTAGCTAAAAATAATAAATCACACGAATTACTCTCACAGCAATTAACTGAAAAGAAAGCTACCAGAAAATATATCGCATTAGTATGGGGAGTTATAAATGAAGATAGCGCTACTATAGATGCACCTATAGGAAGAGATATAAACGATAGAAAAAAGATGTGTGTAACTAGTATAAATAGTAAAGATGCGATAACACATTTAAGAGTACTTAAAAGATTTAAAGATGCAACTCTAATAGAACTTAAACTTGAAACTGGTAGGACACATCAAATAAGAGTTCACATGAATTATATAGGACACCCTGTAGTTAATGATCCAGTCTATGGTAAAAGAAAACTAATAGATGATACAGGACAGTGTTTACATGCAAAAACAATTGGATTTATTCATCCAACTACAAATAAATATATGGAATTCGAGGTACAACCTCCAGAATGTTTTACAAATATATTAAATATTTTTGAAGAATAAAAACAGTTTTGAACTGTTTTATCTATAATATGGACCATAGTATGGATATGGATAGTAATAATTATTATTATAGTAAGGTCTACCATAACCACCACCATAGAAAAATGGAGATACTAATCCACCAGTAATTCCTCCAAGTATGAATGGTCCTAAAAATCCTCCACCTACTAATCTAGAGTCATTTGAATTATTAAAAGGTCTATTATATTTATTAAACATCCTCATGTTTTGATAGTTATTATACATAAAAATCTCCTTTCATGTTATAATATGAATAGAATAGGAATAGGTGATAGAATGGATGAAAGAATAAAAAAATTAAGTAGTACTATTGTAAATTATTCTATAAATGTAAAAGAAAATGATAGAGTACTTATACAATATGAAAGTAAAGAGTGTAATCCACTTGTTAAATGTTTAATAAAAGATATATATAAAAATAAAGGAATACCAAGTGTTTCATTATTAGATAACGAATTAAATACATTACTACTTGAAAATGCTAATAGTAATGCAATAGATGAAATGGTTAAAAGAAAAAAATTTGAAGTAGATAACTTTGATTGTTTTATAAGAATTTGTTATACGGAAAACGAATATGAAGATAAAGATATTAGTTCTGATATAAGAAAAGAATTTGGAAGTAAAATACAAGATATAGATGATATTAGAATAAATAAAAGAAGATGGGTATTACTTAATTATCCATCACTTATTGATGCATATAAAGCTCATATGAAGTATGATGATTTTTATAATTATTCTATGGATGTTATGAATGTTGACTATGAAAAGATGAATGAGTTAATAAAACCATTAAAAGAATTAATGGAAAAAACAGATAAAGTAAGAATAAAAGGGCCTGGTACAGATATAACTTTTAGTATAAAAGGACTTCCAGCGATCCCTTGTTGTGGTACTGCAAATATTCCAGATGGAGAACTTTATACTGCTCCAGTAAAAGATTCAGTAAATGGAGTTATTACATATAATACAAAAAGTCCATATCAAGGGTATATATTTAATAATATAAAACTTGAATTTGAAAATGGACAAATAGTTAATTGTAGTGCTGAAAATAACGTAGAAGAATTAAAGAAAATATTTGATACAGATGATGGAGCTCGTTATGTAGGAGAATTTTCTTTAGGATTTAATCCTATGATAACATTTCCTATGGGAGATATATTATACGATGAAAAAATTATGGGAAGTATTCATTTTACACCAGGTAGATGTTATGAAGACTGTGATAATGGTAACATTTCTAGTATACATTGGGATTTAGTATTAATACAAACTAAAGAATATGGTGGAGGAGAAATATACTTCGATGATGTATTAATTAGAAAAGATGGCAAGTTTGTACTAGATTCTTTAAAACAATTAAATTAGTATAGAAGAATAAACTAAACATATAATTAAATAGGTGATTAACTTGAAGAAAATATTTCAGATAATAGGCCTTATTAGTTTAACATGTTTTAGTTTTTTTGTGACTGAAAAGACAGCTACAGTAGTTAATGATATGGATGAAATAATGATAGAAATAAAAGAAAAAAAAGATAATTTTAAAAGGGATCCTATAGATGCAGTTATTAATGAAAATGAAATTATACCAGGTGTAAATGGTAGAGTAGTAAATATAAATAAAAGTTATAAAAATATGAAAAGTAAAGGATATTATAATGAAAACTTATATGTATATGATTATACAAAGCCAAGTATTACATTAAATGATAATATAAATAAATATATAATAAAAGGAAATCCTAGTAAAAGAATGGTTAGCTTATCTTTTATAGTACAAAAAAGTGATGATATAACTGATATAGTAAATATAATAAATAATTATAATATAAAAGCAAATTTCTTTGTAGATTATAATTGGTTTTCAAGTAATAATGAATTAGTAAAACAGTTAATAAGTAAAGGACATAATATAGGATTTATAGTAGATGATAATGATTCAAATTTAGAATGGATGGACATGGTTATTAAAAAAGTAAATAAACAAAGTCATGGATTTTGTTATAATGATGATAAGAACGAAGATAAATTGTTTAAATGTGTATCTAGAAATGATTATACAATAACACCCACTATAATATCAGATAAAACTCCTTTAGTAGATATAAAAAACAAATTAGAATCTGGAAGTATATTATTACTTTCAAATAATTCTGAAGTAAGAAGACAACTATCAACAATTATAATTTATATAAAATCAAAAGGATATAATATTACTAATTTAGAAGAAAATGTGTTAGAATAAGTAGAGATACTTATTTTTTATATAAAGGACTGATTATATGATTAAAAATTTAATATTACATTTTAATTTAATTAATAAACATAGATTTAAAGTATTTAAATTATGTGTAAAAGCAGGAATACCATTTAGGGGACTTGTACATGATTTATCTAAATATTCTCCAGTTGAGTTTTTTGAAAGTGCGAAATACTATAGAGGAGATGTTAGTCCATTAGGTATTTCTAAAAAAGAAAATGGATATTCTAAAGCATGGTTACATCATAAAGGAATTAATAAACATCACCATGAATATTGGTATGATTATAATGCTCCAGTAAAATGTGCGATTATACCTTATAAATATACAGTTGAAATGATTTGTGATAATCTATCAGCAGGTATGACATATCAAAAAGATAATTGGACTCCTAGTTTTCAATTAGGATATTATTTAAAAGAAAGAGAAAAAATACATATTAATCCTAAAATAGATGAAGTATTAATAGATGTATATACTAAAGTAAGTGAAGAAGGTATAGATGAAGTAATAAAACCTAAAGTATTAAAAAAAATATATGAAAATCATGTAGGAAATATAAATGAAAAAAACATGTAAAGAAAAAATTTATTTACACTTGTACAAATATTAATTTTATGGCATTGTGTTTTTAGCAAGAAAAATTTGCATAAAATTAAAAAGAGGAACATTCGATTCTGAAAGTGAATGTTGCCTCATTATGAGTTACGGCATTCGTTCAGCAATGAAAGAGTGTCATATTTTTTATCTACTAAAAGTTTGCTTGGTAAAAAAATTAAAAACGGTCTTTACAAACATATGTATTAATAGTATAATGGTATCATCAGGTGGTGATGTCATGGAAAAAAATAATAAGAGGATATATATTTAGATTATATCCTAACTTAGAACAACAACAGTTAATAGAAAAATCATTTGGTTGTTCAGGATTTATATATAATTACTTTTTAAATAAATATCCAAATTATATAAATGCATATAACTGTTGTAAAGAATATGAATGGTTAAAAGAAGTAGATAGTTGTTTACTTAGAACAAGTATATTCAATTTAGATAATGCTTTTAAAAGATATAAAAGTAATATAGGAAGTAAACCTAACTTTAAATCAAAAAATAAAAGTAAAAATTCATATAAAACAAATAATATAACAAGTATCTATAAAGGTAATACATATAACTCAATAAAGATAGATTTATTAAATAATATAATCACACTACCAAAATTAAAAGAAAATGAAGTAATAGAAAAAGAAGATTTTGATTAATAATGCTTAAAATCTTCTTTTAAATACTAATTCTTAGTTTTAAGTTTTAATGTTTTATTTGTACCATATATTTCTAAATCATTTTGTTTATTAATAAGTTCTAAACAATTATTAACTCGTTCAACCAAACCAGCTAAAGGTAATTCACCTTTTATAGTTTTTAATAGTTCTATTACTGCTACTTCAGATTGTTTTATAGCTTTTATGTTAAAATTAGAAGAATCAAAACTAATAACTCTTTGACTTAAATTTTTTGCAATAGCATTTTGTGTAGAAGTCGCAAAATTAGAAATAATTATATCTCCACTATTTTTATTATTAGATGCGAGTAATAACAAATTATTTGCAATTTCTAATAATATAGGATTTGTTGTCATATCAATTTTAATTCCTTTTCTAGAATAAAAATTTGCACTCATTCCTTTTTCTTTACTTAAATCAAATCTGTAAGTACCATTTATTTTTCCATTACCTTTATGTGTGTTAATTTCAAATGTAACCCTTTCTAAGTTTTCATCAGGGTTTAAAGTGGCCTCAAAAATTATTGTCGTAATGTGAAAGTTAATATTACACAAACAATTCTGCAGAAGTAGCCCAAAGAGGAGCTAAGATAAAACAAAAGATAGGAAAGTTTAGGAGTGTAGATGGAGCAGAAACTTATTCAATTATAAAAAGTTGCATGCTAACTTATAAAAAAAATAACATAAATGTATTTAATGCTC
>CANROP010000074.1 GCA_947632265.1 uncultured Bacilli bacterium | reverse complement strand
AATGACCCCCCCCCCGTACGAACATTTGTTCTATTCATAACTTTTACCTCTTTCCTTTCTCTAATTAATAGTTACATTTTTTATATGTTTCCTATTACTTCTTAATATTACCATATTTTTTTATTTTTTACAAGTACCTATTTTTTTAAATTATCTACATGTATAGTGATAACTTTCATATTTTTCTTTCATTTCTTTTCTATTAGTATCGCTATCTATATTTTCATCTATTTCAGATATTATTGATTTACCAACTAAACTTAAATTATATAAATCTATATAATCACTTAAATCATTAAAATAAGATGAAGCACTACTCTCACTATCAAAAGTCATTTTATCTATTTGTTTATATGTATTATCTTTAAAATTAAACGATATAGTATTTACTATTTTAATATCATCATAGTCTACTTTATATTCACAATTTAATTTATTATTTTTTACTTTAAACGTTATACATAATAATACCATAAATATAAAACAACATATTAACATTTTTCTCATATTATCACCTAGTAATTATATGTATTAAAGTTAATAAATAATATAAAAACTTAAGATGATTCTTAAGTTTACCTAAAAAATACTAAATAAGTTATAAATCCTATAAAAATAGTTATCATAATTATTCCGTTTATTATATCAATTTTTTTACTTTTATATTTAACTCCTACAGTTTTAGCAAGCAATACTCCACTTATCATTCCACCTATATGAGCAACATTATTTATAGATGAACCTGGTATAAATCCTATAGCTAAATTTAGTATTATAAGTGGTATTATCTGACTTCTTATAACTCCACTAAGATATACTCTATAATGATATCCAAAGTATAATAGTGCACCAAGTAATCCAAATATAGCTCCACTAGCTCCAACAGATATATATGTATCTGGTAAAAAAGCCATTGAAAG
Organism: uncultured Bacilli bacterium; assembly: GCA_947632265.1. GTDB lineage: Bacteria > Bacillota_I > Bacilli_A > RF39 > UBA660 > UMGS1613. Next base: position 4,799 of record CANROP010000074.1, on the reverse strand, counting down.
TAAGTTAGCTATTAATCCACTACCTATAAATATTATAGTATATTTTACTTTTCCAAAGAAACTTTCAAGTTGTGGACCTATTACATATAATGAATACATATTACATGCCAAATGAAGTATATCTACATGTAGAAAAACAGAAGTTATAAGTCTATAAAGTTCTAAATAATTACTATTCATAGTATTAAAATTACATATCGCACCAAATTTATTTAAAACTCTCGCATTCATGCTAATTATATTGTGTGAAAATAAAGATGTTAATATATATAATACTAAACAAATAGTAATAAATATATATGTCATAACTGGTTTTTTAATAGAAAATACATCTTCAGCTTTTTTAGTCTCTTCATAATTTTTCTTATTTATATCATCAGTAAGTTTTATAAATAGTTCTAATCCTTCTTCAGGAGTATCTTCGATTTCTAATATATTAGGAAAATTATCTGTTATAAAAGAATACTTAGATAAATCATTTAAATCTTTTACATCTGCACATTTTATATTTTCAAAATCTTTATCTTCTAAGTTTACATTATCTCCTAAATTTACAAATATACTTAATGCATTTATTTTAAATGAAAACATTTTTCTTTTAATAGTTCTTAATATTTGTTTAGTTCTAAATATATCGAAATCTAATTGTTCATCATTATGTATATAATTTGAAACTATTCTAACTATTTTGTATTCTGCATTATTATTTTCAAGCCAAATCTCATCTTTAGCTCCATGTAAAACTACAGGATTATATCCTTGTATGGTTACAAAATAATGAAGTAATTTCATAACTATTTCATCGTTTTTACTCAAAGTAATATTCATCTAATCACCTGCAATAATATTTTAATACATTTAACATAAGATGTAAAGAGGTGGATTATGAAAAAGATTTTAAGATTTTTATTATTTTTATTACCATGGTTTATTAGTGCGATTATATTTAAGAGTGATACTATTTTCTATAAAGGTTTAAATAAACCTTTATTCGCACCACCAGCTATAATATTTCCTATTGTATGGACTATTCTTTACTTTTTAATAGCTATAAGTATATATAAAGTATATGATAAAAATAGTTATAAAGATACTCCTGAATACAATAAAGCTCTTTTAGTAAATTATTTTTCTAATCAAATATTTTCATTTCTATTCTTTACTCTTAAAAGTCCATTTTTAGCTATTATAGATACATTTGTAGTACTTATAAGTTCATTATTTTTATATTATGAAACTAAAGAACTAGATAAATCTGCATCTAAATTTCTAATACCTTATATTATATGGAATATATTCGCACTTGTTCTTATAATTTCAATATTTTTTATGAATTTATAATCGTAAACAAAAAATCAAATATGAAAATTTGATTTTTTATTTAGGAGCAATTAAACTAAGTGAAACTTTATTTTTATCTAATTTTATCTCATCTACATAACAGTCAACTATATCACCTACACTAAGAACTTCATTAGGATGTTTTATATATCTATCTGTTATTTTAGAAATATGTACTAGTCCATCTTCATGTAATCCGATATCTATAAATGCTCCAAAATCTACTACGTTTCTAACTGTTCCTTGTAATTTCATACCAACTGTTAAATCTTTTAATTCTAATACATCACTTTTAAGAATTGGTTGTGGCATTTCATCTCTTGGATCTCTATTTGGACTTTTTAAACATTTTACTACATCTTCTAATGTATATATGTCTGTATTTAATTTATCTTTGTATTCTTCTAAATTTATAGAATTTAATTTATCTATTAATTTATTTGTACCTACATCATTTAAATTCATATCTAATTCTTTTAAAAGTGATAAGGCTACATTATAACTTTCAGGGTGTATACCAGTTGAATCAAGTATATTATCTCCCTCTGTTATTCTAAGAAATCCTACAGATTGTTCATATACTTTATCACTTAGTATATTTTCAAGTTCTCTTCTTGATTTAAATTTACCATTTTTATTTCTATATTCAATTATTTTATCTATATATTTTTTTGTTATACCTGATACATATTTAAGAAGTGAAGGGCTTGCTGTATTTATGTTTACACCTACACTATTTACTGTTTTACTTACAACGAAATCTAGATTTTCTGATAATTTTTTACTAGATATATCATGTTGATATAGTCCTACTCCAATACCTTCTGGTGGTATTTTAACTAATTCAGATAATGGATCTTGTAATCTTCTTCCAATACTTACCGCACTTCTCTTTTCTACAGCTAAATCTGGAAATTCATCTATAGCTACTTGGGATGCACTGTAAATTGAAGCTCCTGCTTCAGATACTATTACATATTTACAATCTAATTTATATTCTTTAATCATTTCTGATACAAATTTTTCACTTTCTCTAGATGCTGTTCCATTACCAATAGCTATTATATCTACATTATATTTATTTATTAAAGTCTTTACTATAAGTTTAGATTGTTCTATTAATTTATCTTGATTACTTCCTTTTATAAATGGTTTTATAACTGTAGAATCTAAGTACTTACCTGTTTTATCTATTACAGCTAGTTTACATCCATTTACATATCCTGGATCGAATGCTAGAACAACTCTTTCTTTCATCGGAGGAGTAAGTAATAATGCTTCTAAATTTTTACCAAAATTATCTATTGCCGCCTCTTCTCCAATAAGAGTTAAATCACTTCTTATTTCTCGTTCTATAGAGGGTTCTATTAATCTTTTATAAGAATCTTCTATCGCACTTTTTACTATATCTACTACAAATGATTTATCATTTCTTATTACTCTTTTTTCTAAAAAGTTTAAAACTCTTTCTAAATCATAATCAATTGATACACTAAGTACTCCCTCATCTTCACCACGATTTAGAGCAAGTATTCTATGTGGCTTTATATATTTAATTTTTTCTTCATAATCATAATACATATCATATGTTTTATTCTCATCTTTAGCATTCTTTTTTAATTTACTCTTAATAGTACCATAATTATAAGTATTATCTCTTATAATTTTTCTATATTTAGCATTATCACTTATGTTTTCAGCTATTATATATTTAGCACCTTGTATCGCATCTTCTATAGTTTTAACATTTTCATTTAAATACTTTGTAGCTATTTTTTCTATATTACCATTAATTGGAAAAGCCATTATTTCTTTTGATAATCCTTCAAGTCCATTTTTTATAGCTTCTGTTGCTTTAGTCTTTTTCTTTTCTTTAAATGGTCTATATAAATCTTCAACTTCAACTAATTTACTAGCACTCATGATTTCATTTTTAAGTTCATCAGTAAGTAATCCTTTTTCATCTATTAATCTTATTACATCTTCTTTTCTTTTTAATAAATTAACTTGATAATTATATACTTCTTCTATAGCTCTTATTTTTTCTTCATCTAAAGCACCCGTTGCTTCTTTCCTATAACGAGCTATAAAAGGTATAGTATTACCTTCTTCAAGTAATTTTAATGTAGTTTCTACTTGTTTTATTGTTATATTTAATTCTTCACTTATTTGTTTAATTATTTCTGTATTCATATATCTATCCACCTTCTTTATAATTATACTAATATTGAAATTTATTTTCAATATCAAAAAGAAAAAAGATATAAAATTGATAAAATTTCAATATATATCTTTTTATATTGTTTTAATAAATCCTTACATTGATTGTTGTGAGGTTTTATGAAGAAACAAGCACGATGCGGAAACCACTTCCGCTTTGGACGTTACCATGGCCAGAGTCGAAATAGAACACACCTGCACTAGAGCCATAGCTATAGCCACCACCGCGATATAACCAATGGGATGACGAATCAACGAAACGTGATAAGGTACCATACCAGCCACTCGTTTCGCTTAAGGCATGTCCATAACATACTCCTCCGTTACATGCTTGTGTTGATGTTGTCGATGTATATTTGTCATAATATTTTAACTCTGGCATTGCAGAGAAACCACTTAAACCTTCACTACCATTGTAGTTCCCCATGGCATATTCAAGTACTCCGCCACTCATATCATATACTCCTGTGATATTTCCTGTTGTACTTGCTCCTTCTCCACATAATGCTGTGGCATCTACTTCTGTTCCTAGAGTTTTGTTATCGTATGTACATGTTCCAGTTGTACTACTTAATGCACTTGGGCTTCCACCACTTCGACCTGTATACCCTACTCCATGTGGATTTCCTGAATTATTCATATATACTTCTTTGTTTGCTCCTTCGTAATTCGGATTACCATATTTTCCATATATACTTTGACTTAAATATGCGACTGCTCCCCATTCACTATTCTTTGCCATATGACTATCATACCCTGTTACTTTTAGTTCTTGGGCTGTTGCAAATTGTGCACTTACTATTTGTCCTTGTAATGATTGTAGGTTTGGTAGTATTGTTGGAGAAGATGATGAACCTGTTGTTTCAAACTTTCCTACCCATATGCCTGATAGTTCCTCTCCTTCTTCTCTATCTTCATCACTATCAACATCCCACCAGAATGCTGGATGGGTATGCCATTCACTTGGCTCTTCTCCACTATAGGTTGCTGTTCCATTTTCTATTGTGTCTATTCCTATAAACTTTACATCGATTGCTCCTGGTAATTCAGGATTGCTTCCTGCTGTATCATTTATTGTATATGAATATCTTGGTATCCATACTAACATTGCTTTTACATCAGTTGTTGGGTCCGTTGATGTTGGAACTTTTAAGGTGTTTTCTTCTTCTTTATGTACTCCATCCTCTAAAATTACTGCATTCGCCCATTCTTGTTTACTATAATCATACCATTCTGGG
>CANROP010000073.1 GCA_947632265.1 uncultured Bacilli bacterium | reverse complement strand
ACTCCAATAATACTAAATATAATAGAAGATACAAGAAGACAAGCAGTATTAAGAAGTGGAGAATTATATTTAGAAGGTGTAAAAGAAGAAATCGCAAGAAAGAATTTAACAAGTGAATTTAATCCAAAAAGTTGTGAAATACAAGAAAATGGAAATCTTTTGTGTGATTCAAAAGATGAATTAATAATAGAAACAAGTGGAAAAAGACCAAGTGGAGGAACCATAACATTTGAAAATGAAAAAGTAACATGTTTATCAGGAATGGATATGGGAGATTATACACTTGAAACAGATGAAAATGGAAATCTGCATATAATAGATGGAGAGCCGAGTGCTTCTTGTGGAACTGGAGATTCTGAAGGTGACGATGATAAAGCTTATAAAGATCCATCAGGAGCAAATGCACCTAATGCAGAAAATCTAACACCAGTAAAATATGATGAAACACAAAAAGCATGGGTAATAACAACAGCAAGCGACTCAGACTGGTATGATTATAGTAGACAAGAATGGGCGAATGCAGTAATATTAAATGATAATGGGAAATTAAAACATGAAGGAGATACATTAATAGTGCCAACATCAACAAATACAGAAACTGATGTAAAAGCAATGTTTGTATGGATACCGAGATATGAATATAAGATAGAAGGTACTTATGGAAAACATGCTGATGGAACAGATGGAACAAAAGAAACCCCAGGAGAAATAAAAGTAAACTTTATAGGAACAGATAAGACACAAGAAACAGAAGAATATCATATACATCCAGCATTCTGGTGGGATAATAACAGTAATAATGTAAGAGAAGCAGGAGAAGAACTATCAGGAATATGGGTAGGAAAGTTTGAAACAACAGGAACAGGTGAAGCACCAACAATACTACCAAACACAAAAGCATTAGTAAGTCAAACAGTAAGTGCTCAATTTGATACAGCCAAAAAAATTGCAGTAAATGGCTATGATAGTCATATGGCAAAGAATAGTGAATGGGGAGCAGTAGCTTACTTAAGTCAAAGTACTTATGGAAAGTATGGTAATACAAATTATACAGAAACAAATAAAGAAGTATATATAAATAATTCAGGAACTATGAGTGGTCCTGGATATACAGGTCGAAGTGGGGGAAGTCCAAGTGCATATATGAGTGAAGCTGGAACATGCACATATGATAACAAAACACCAGGAACAGAAGCAGATGCAACACCATTATGTGGAGGAGGAGCATCAACTACAGGAAACATTACAGGAGTATATGATATGAGTGGAGGAGTTATGGAATATGTAATGGGAAACTACAATGGTACTGTTACTAAGTATGATGGTTTCTCAAGTATGCCAGCAGCAAAATATTACGACAAGTATACGTCAACAACACCAACACAAGCATGTAACGGAGGAGTATGTTACGGACATGCCCTAAGCGAGACGAGTGGCTGGTATGGCGACTCCTCAGCTTCCGTTAGTTCGTCCGATCCTTGGTTCGCACACGGTGTTTACTTCCTCGGTGGGGCTGCTGCTGGGGTATTCCACTTCCTCGGCGAGTCTGGGGTTGGCGGCTCCGGCGCCTCTTTCCGCATCGTTCTAGTAGCTGCATAAAATCTACAATATAAGTATAAATTAAAAGCTGATAAGTATAATCTTTATCAGCTTTTATCAAATTAATAAATTTTTATTTTTTCTCCTATATTAAAATTAAATTCATCTATTGGAAATTCAAATGTATAATATACATGCTTTTTAGGTAATATAACTCTATAAGGTTTAAAACTTTTATAAATATATAATATATTATAATCTTTATCAGTCATAACAACATCAATTTTTCTTAACATAAAAAACGTATGAATAGAATTACATCTTGGAAAACACATACAATAATTAAAATTTCTTTTAAACATTAATCCTTTAAATCTATTAAAAAATTTATTACAATAAACTACATCAATAGTTTTATTCTCTTTTATAACTTTCATTTACTCACCATAAGAAATTATATCATGTTATTGACAAAATAACAAAAAATATATATAATTGTAATAGTACTGGAGGTTAGGAGTATGAGAACTTTAAATAACAAAGGACAAGCTTTAGTTGAATATTTACTTATCATAGCTGTTATAAGTGTAATTGTAGTTAGTTTAGTTAAATTGTTAGGTGGATATTTACATGACTCTATAACTAAATCTTCATGTGAATTATTAAATAAAACTTATGTAGAAGGTATAAAACCTGGAGAAGCAACATGTGAATAATTATTGACAAATAATTATTATTAGATTATAATACAATTTATCAATGTGATGACTGGCTTGGAAACCACGAGCAATATTTTAAAAGATATTCGTCTAGAATAAGTAAGGTGGAACCGCGGTAATTCGCCCTTATATATTCTAGATTTTTTTAAATTATAGGAGGAATAATATGAATAATGAAATGGATAAAATGGTAAATTTATGTAAGCAATATGGATTTATATTTCAAGGTAGTGAAATATATGGAGGACTTGCTAATACGTGGGATTATGGTCCTTTAGGAAGCAGACTTAAAAATAATATAAAAGATGCATGGAGAAAAAGATTTATTCAAGAAAGACCTAATGCATATGAACTTGATGCCGATATTTTAATGCACCCCAAAGTTTGGGAAGCATCTGGACATGTTGAATCTTTTGCAGATCCACTTTTAGATTGTAAAGAATGTAAAACTAGACATAGAGCTGACAATTTAATAAATGATTATACTAATAGTTCTATTGGAGATGGAATGACTAATGAAGAAATGGTTAAATATATTAAAGAAAATAAAGTTCCATGTCCAAAGTGTGGTAAAAGTAATTTTACAGATATTAGACAATTTAAACTTATGTTTGAAACTTATAGGGGAGTTACACAAGATGATAAGAGTGTTGTATATTTAAGACCTGAAAATGCTCAAGGAGAATATGTAAATTTCTTAAATGTACAACGTAGTATGAGAGCTAAATTACCTTTTTCAATAGGTCAAATAGGTAAAGCATTTAGAAATGAAATAACACCTGGTAATTTTACTTTTAGAACTATTGAATTTGAACAAATGGAATATCAGACATTTTGTCGTAAAGGTGAAGATGGAGAGTTATATGAATATTTTAAAGAATATGGTAAAAAATTCTTTATGGATTTAGGCATACCTGAAGATAAATTAAGATTTCATGACCATGAAAAACTTGCTCATTATGCGAAAGCTGCATGTGATATAGAATATTTATTTCCTTTTGGTTGGGGAGAGATAAATGGTACACATAATCGTACTGATTTTGACTTAACTAGACATACAGAGTATAGTGGTAAAAGTCAAGAATATCTAGACCCAGATACAAATGAAAAATATATTCCTTATATAATTGAATCTACATATGGATTAGATCGAACAGTACTTGCAGTCTTATTTAACTCATATCACGTAGATACACTAGATGATGGAACGACAAGAGAAGTACTTAGTTTACATCCTTATCTTGCTCCTTATAAAGTAGCAATCCTACCACTTGTAAAAAAATTCCATAGTGAAAAAGCAAAAGAAATTTACGATAGATTATGTAAATCATTTATGGTTACTTATGATGAGTCTGGTAATATTGGTAAACGTTATAGAAGAGAAGATGTTATAGGAACACCATTTTGTATTACTGTAGATGATGATACTATAAATAATAATACAGTAACTATAAGAGATAGAGATACTATGGAACAAATAACTTTAAATATTGATGATATAGAAGATTATATAAGTAAAAAAATAGTATTATAAAAAAGGATCAAAGTCCTTTTTTTATTGCTTCTAATATATAATCTTTATGTTCATCATCTGAATTATTCCATACAAGTTCAAAAAATACACCAAGTCCTGGAAGTGTTATCTCATCTCTATCACTTATAGAAGATTCGATAGAACTTCTAATATCTTTAATTTCACTATCTTTAAAATTATTAATTATACTTTTTCTAATATCTATATCCATAAATGCTCCTCTCTAGTATTATCATGAATTGTTTAATAAAAATATATACAATAAAATTAAATGATAAATACTTATAGTACATTTATTTTTTAAACTTTAAACAATTTAAAATTTTTCTTGACTAAAATCTTTATATATAATAAAATTAATTTGTAGAAAAGAAGATATAAATCAAATTGGAGGTTTATATGCTAGAAGATATTGAATTAATAAGATTCAATATGACTGATGAAATGTCTATAGAACTTGTTAATTTTAATAATTTAAAAAAGGAGTTAAAAGAATTAGAAGAGTTATATAATAAAGATAATGATATAAAATTAAAGAAAAAAATAGATAATTTAAATATGAAGATAAATGAATCAAGAGATAACTTTATAAGAGAATTTAGAATTAATAATGTACATGAAATAGAAGAATATTTGAATCATAAAAGTCAGAATTGTTAATAATTTTGACTTTTTTCTATCTAAAAAAAGGATTTAAGCATTTTTTGTAGAATAATATATATAGGTAAAAAGAAATTCTAGTTTTGTCGAAAGTGTATAATTTAAAAAAAATATGTGCTACATTAAATAGGAAGGTGAATATATGCTAAATGTAGGAACTGAGTTTAGAAAGGGAATACTATTTGTGAGATTAAAAGGTCATTTAAATAAAAATACAATTTATAAATTGAATAAACGAGTAACTAATTTAGTTAAAACTAATGGAATTAGAAATATAGTATTTAATTTAGCTAATTTAAAGTCTATAGATATAAAAGGAATAAATACAATATTTTATAATTATGAATTATGTAGAGATAATGATGGAAGAAGTTTAATATGTGGAAATAATGATAATATAAGAAAAAAATTAAAAAGTACAAGACTTATAAATTATGTGTATGAAACTACTGATGAATTAAGTGCGATGAAAATATTAAATTTGAGGTGATACTAATGGATGATTTAACAAAGTTAACTATTGATAATGAGAGATTGATTTATTCGATTGCTAATTACTTTAAAAATTATAGTAATAAAGAAGACTTATATCAAGTAGGGAGATTAGGACTTATAACTGCTTATAAAAAATATAATCCTAATATGAATTGTAAATTTACTACATATGCATATCCATACATATTAGGTGAAATGAGAAGATTAGTACGAGAAGATAAAGGTATAAAAATAAGTAGAGATATAACTAAATTAAATTTAAAAATAGAAAAAGCATATATTTTATTATCTCAAAAACTTATGAGAGAACCTAGTATAAGTGAAATTTCTGAATTTTTAGATATTGAAGCTTATTATGTTTCAGAAGCTATTAATAGTTTAAATAAGATAAAGAGTATAGATGAACCTGTAAATGAAGAGGGTAGAGAGTTTACTCTTCAAGATGTTATAGGTAGTAGTGAAAATATTGATGATTTAATAATGTTAAGAGATTGTTTAAATGCCTTAAGTAGTGAAGAAAAAGAAATAATTGAAAATAGATATATGAAAGATTATACACAATCTGAAACTTCTAAAATAATAGGTATAAGTCAAGTTCAAGTATCTAGAAAAGAACAAAAAGCACTACAAAAATTAAGACAAAAGATGGTTGTTTAATATCATTGAATAGTTCAATGATATTTTTGTTAGTAACAATTAATGAATTTTTACATAAAATATATTGAAAAAAAATTTTTTATTTGCTATACTATAAAAGTAATGAAACGGGTCTATAGCCAAGTGGTAAGGCGTGGGACTGCAACTCCCTGATCGTTGGTTCAAATCCGACTAGGCCCTCC
>CANROP010000072.1 GCA_947632265.1 uncultured Bacilli bacterium | reverse complement strand
AAATTTTAAATATATTTTGCCCTAGGTGAACTCATTATATAATACCTGTAATTTATAGTCAAAAACACGTTTTTAACGTTTTGAATACAAAAAAATGCAGAATTTAAATTTCTGCGCGCAATTTTTTAATTTTTGCATTTTTTTGCATTCATTTTTTTAATTTTGATATTTTTTTAATTTTTTTCACATAAATTAATAAAAAAAATGAGTTAATTATCTTAACCCATTTATTTCGTTAACAGATAGTCCTGTTATTCTTGAAATTAGATTTACATCTAATTTTTCTTTTAACATGTTTTTTACAGTAGATTTTATTCCTTCAATTCTTCCTTCTTTTATTCCTTTATTAATTCCTTTTTTCATTCCTTCTTTTATCCCCTCAAGTTTTCCTGCTTCTATTTCAGATAACATCACTTTTCTTCTATGTTCTTCTAAATTGTATGCTCCTACTATTTGTTTATCTTTACTAAACTCTTTAGCTTTTTCATATATCTCTTCCATAATCGCATCTCCTTTTACAATTTTATCTAGGACTTTTCTTTCTTTAATACCCATTAGTCCTATAAATTTTGTTAAACTGTCTAACTTTTCTGCATCTTCATTATAACACCTTTTAACAAAATATGGAACATCTATTCTAATTATTGTGAATGAATCAAACATTATTTTATTTGATTTTATATCTACAATTTTACCTTCTTCTATTGGATTAGAATGATGTCCCTTAAAATCAAAATTTATTTGTATATGATTATGTAATTTTGAATAATCTTCTCCACTATCTAAATCTTGCCCTGAGATTCTAAACATATATAATAAATTTCTTTCTTTTAGATAAGTACTTACCATACTATTTAGTTCAATTCCAATTTTATCTCCATTATCTATTTCTACTATAAAATCTACTACAATATTTTTTTTATTATAACTATCTCCAATAAATTCATTATTTAATATTTTAATTTTTTTAGGACTTATTTTTAATATCTTTTTAAGTAAATGCCTTATATATTTATTACTATCACTTATTCCAAATAATTTTTTAAAAACTAAATCAAAACCTACAGGTACAATTTCTTTTTCTAAATCTATATATGTAGCTCTAATTTTTTCTTTTATTTTAACCATAAACTGTTTCTCCTTTTTTAAAATTTTAAATATATTTTGCCCTAGGTGAACTCATTATATAATACCTATAAACTAAAGTCAAAAACACGTTTTTAACGTTTTGAACACAAAAAAATGCAGAATTTAAATTTCTGCAAACAATTTTTTAATTTTTGCATTTTTTTGCATTCATTTTTTTAATTTTGATATTTTTTAAATTTTTTCATCTTTTAATAACCAATCAATTATATTCATGTGAATTATCCCATTTTGGGACATATCAAACTTATCCATAGAAATTACATACTTTGGATAGTTATCTAATACATTATTATATACACCAAATTCCCTATTAATAATTCTATCATCAGTTAGGTAATAACACACTTGGTAATATTCTTTATTTTCATTTTTGATTGCGATAAAGTCTATTTCACAATTATCAAGATTACCAACTTTGACATCATACCCTCTATACACTAGTTCATTATAAACTATGTTTTCTAAATAGGCTCCCATTTGTTCTTTTTTTGATGTATTTAGTATTTGTCCTAATCCTAAATCTGTTAAATAATATTTATATTTACCATTAAGTATTCTTTTTCCTCTAACATCATATCTATCTACTTTACTTATCAAATGAGCTTTGCACATGTATTCTATATAATTATATAGTGTTGTTTTACTAACACCTCTATCATTATTTTCTTCAAAATATTTGACTAAATTTTCAGCAGAAAATGTTTGTGATAGTGTAGTTACTATATACTCAGCTATTCTATTAAATAATTCTAAATCTGTTATATTAAATCTATTTATAATATCTTTAACAACTATTGAATTATATACGTCTGTTAAATAAGTTCTTATTTCTTCTTCACTGTTTAGATTAAATCTTTGAGGCAAACCACCCCATTTAACATAATCGTTAAATTGTTCTTCTAATTTGTATTTGTCTAGTTCATAATTTTTAAATTTACAAACTTCTTTAAAAGAAAAAGGCTTTATTTTAAAACTTACATATCTACCAGATAATAAAGTTGAAAATTCTCCTGATAATAAATCACTATTAGATCCTGTTATAAAAATAGATATTTTATCTTCATATTTTGCTTTATATGAGTTTATAGTCTTTTCCCATTCTTTAACATATTGAATTTCATCAAAAAATAAATAATATTTATTTTTATTAACAATTTTTTCTTTAATATATTTATCAAGGTTCTTTGAAGTCTTTATATCATGATAATCTGTTAATTCAAAGTTAACATAGATTATATTTTCATCTTTAACACCAGATTCTATTATTTCATTTATTATTTGCCTTAAAATAACTGATTTTCCACATCTTCTTATTCCCATAATTACTTTGATTAAATCTTGATTATAAAAGGGTCTAATTTTTTTTAAATAATTTTCTCTTATTACCATATTCATTCCTCCTTTATTAATTATGCACTATATATACTTAAAAGTCAATTTTGTCTTATGCACAGGACAAAATTGTTAAAAATAAGAATTTCGTCTTGTGGAAGATAATTTCTGATTTTTTAGATTATAGTAAAGATTAATATTCAAATATTTGATATAATTTTTATGTACTTGGAGGTCATCATGAAAATAATAATAGATTTTATAGTTTTAATCATGTTATATATATTTATATTTTATAAAAAATGGAAGAAAAAAGGAAAAGATATATTACTTATAAATACTACCATGTATATATATTTATCTTTTGTATTATATTTTACTTTAATGCCTATAATAACATCTTTACCTTTTATATTTAATCATCCTTATAACCTAATGAATTTAATACCATTCGTTGATTTAATAAATGGTAGAGGAGATTTTATAAAACAAATAATATTAAATATAATAATGACAATTCCATTTGGATTTTTATTTCCACTTAGTAATAAATCAAATTTTATAAAAACGATATGTTATACAATTTTATTAAGTTTAATTATTGAATTATTACAACCCTTATTAAATGGTTTTAGATCATCAGATATAACAGATATAATAACAAATACTATGGGTGGAGTTATTGGATATATAATGTATTTAATTTTTAAACCAATAACTATAAAAATATTAAATATATAAAAAAATTTCATTTTAGTAACTTGGTTGTAACTTTAGTTGTAATATAATTTAGATATAGAAAGGAGATTTTTAATATGGAAATATTAAAAGTTGAAAATTTAACGAAAATTTATGGAAAAGATACAACTAAAGTCGTTGCTTTAGATAATGTATCTTTGTCGGTGGAAAAGGGTGAATTTGTTGCTATTGTAGGGGCATCAGGGAGTGGAAAATCAACCCTTTTACATTTAATTGGAGGAGTTGATCGTCCAACATCTGGTAAGGTTTATATTGATAGTAAAAATATTTATAATTTTGATGATGATAAACTTGCTATCTTTAGAAGAAGACAAATCGGTTTAATTTATCAATTTTATAACTTGATTCCAATTTTAAATGTTGAGGAAAATATAACATTGCCACTTGCTTTAGATAATCGTAAAATAGATAAAGAAGCATTAAATGATTTATTAAAGTTATTAGGATTACAAAATAGAAAGAATCATCTTCCTAATGAGTTATCAGGAGGACAACAACAAAGAACAAGCATAGGTCGTGCTTTAATTACTAATCCTGCTTTAATACTTGCAGATGAACCAACAGGAAACTTGGATTCAAAAGCAAGTGATGAAATAGTTGCACTACTCAAAAAATCAAATAAAGAGTTGAATCAAACAATTATTATGATTACACATAACATGGAAATAGCAAAATTTGCTGATAGAATAATAAAACTAGAAGATGGAAGAATTGTTGAGGAGGTAAACTCGTGAACTTACTTAACAAATTAACCATAAATAATTTAAAATTAAATAAAAAAAGAACCATTGTAACTATAATAGGAATTGTCTTATCTGTAGCTTTAATTAATGCTGTCTTTTCTATGTATTCAAGCGGAGTAGAATCTTTAATTAAATATGAAACAGCACAAAAAGGTAACTTTCATGTAGCATTTTATAATGTTCCTATTGAAGATTTAGATGTTTTTAAGAATAATAGAGAAATAGAAACTCTAAATTTAACTAAAAATATAGGGTATGCTAAAATTAATTCTAAAAACGAATATAAGCCTTACGCTTTTGTAAAGGCATTTACTAAAAATTCACTAGAAAACTTGTCCATAAGATTAGTTGATGGAAGACTTCCTGAGAATACGAATGAGATAGTTATTCCAACTCATTTAAAAACTAATGGTAGATTATCTTTAAATATTGGAGATAGTATTACTCTAGATATTGGTAAAAGAATAAGTTTAGTAGATAATATAGAATTAAAACAAAATAATCCTTTCCAATATAGTGATGAAGAAAAAGAGATAATAGCAGAAGATATAGTAAATACAATTACTAAAACATATAAAATTGTTGGAATTATAGAGCGACCAGCAACAAATATTGAAAGTTATTCTGCTCCAGGATATACCTTTATAACTTATATGGATGATAATGATTTATCTGATAATGTAGATATTTATGCAAGATATACAAATGATGGAATAAAAAATGCTTATAAACTTACAGCTAATATACTTGGAGTAAATGAAAAACTATTTGAAAAAATTAGCAAGGGAACAGCCTCTTCTAAGGAAATGGAAGAATATCGTAATGAGCTTGAGATATCTGGAAAAATGAAATATGATATTTCTATAAATAATTATTTGATAGGACTAGAAACAAATCCCATAGGAAGCAGTCAAATTGTTGGTTTAGGAACAGTTTTATGTATTGTTATTGCAATTATTATTTTTACATCAGTCTTTTGTATTAAAAATAGTTTTGATATTTCAATTACAGAAAAAATAAAACAATATGGAATGCTTCGAAGTATTGGGGCTACAAAAAAACAAATAAAGAAAAATGTATTTTATGAGGCTACTGTATTAGGTCTAATAGGGATTCCTTTAGGAATAATATTTGGTTTTTTAGCATCATTTATTCTTGTATTAATTAGTAATTATTATTTTGGAAAAATTACTGGTGGAGCTATTGAATTAAAATTTCATTTTTCATTAATAGCAGGTTTTGTATCTATAATACTTGGAATTGTAACTATATATTTATCAGCATTTAGGAGTGCGAAACGAGCTTCAAAAGTATCTCCAATCGATTCTATTAGAAATAGTGCCAATATTAAACTTAATGCTAAAAAATTAAAATCTCCAAAAATAATAAAAAAATTATTTGGAGTAGGTGGAGAAATATCTTATAAAAATATAAAAAGAAATAAAAAGAAATATAGAACTACCATAATTTCTCTTGCTACATCAGTATTTGTTTTCATAGGTTTATCAGCATTTATGAACATGGCTTTTGACGAAATAAAAGAGGAATTAGATTACCAAGAATATAATCTTGCTCTTACTACTTCTAGTGTTACAAATGAAAATTTGAAGTGTTTTGTAAATACGACAACTTTTGATAATATTAAAGAATCATCAATTATTAGATCTGATGATTTTATTTTTCAAAATGTTAATTATAGCAAGCAATATCTAGATTTTACACATATTAAAGAAGATGATGCTATTTTACAAGAAGAGAATATGCGTGTATATGCTATGGGAGAAGATGAATATCAAAGATATATTAAAAAATTAGGTTTAGATTATGAAAATATAAAAGATAAAGCTATTCTTTATGATTATCA
>CANROP010000071.1 GCA_947632265.1 uncultured Bacilli bacterium | reverse complement strand
TGCTAAAATAAAAATGTAGGTTTTCCTACAAAAATATTTTAGCAAAAACCTACAAAAATATCTTGACATTATCACTTTTATTGAAACAAATCTATACCACCATACTTTTTATTGTTTCATAATATTACTTAAACCAAAGTTTTTATAATCATATATTTTACTATGACTTAAATCCATTTCTAGTGTATAGTAATATGATTTTCCAGTTTTATCAATATCATCGATAACTTTCTTTAATTTACTAAAAGTATTATCATCAATCTACCATAACCTTTTCCACCTACTATCACTTTCCTGAACTCAGGAAAGTGATCATTAACATTATTATTACTAGTTACACACACAATTATTGCTCGCTTAATTACTTTATGAAAATATTTCCATAAACTTTTATATTTAAGTTATCTTATTAGTTCTACCCCTGATGTATCATAAATATTTTTTGAAAATGAACTTTATACCATTTTATCTATTTCTGTTACTATAATATTGTTTTCTTCTAATCTTCTTTACTTACTAAATGTAAGAGATTCTTTCTTGTACTTCTCTAATTTTTGATAGGCCTTTTGTAATTTTATCTTTACTTTATAACTGTTTTTACTTCCCTCTTTACATCTTGATAACCATTTATTTAATCCTTTTATTTTCTTCTCATACCTTTCTATCTTTTCTTTATCTTTTAGATTCTTATCTGATATTTTATTTAGCGAATATTCGGTATGCTTATTGTCTTCATCTTTAAATACTAAATCAAATTCTACAGGTACAATTTCTTTTTCTAAATCTACATATGTAGATTTAATTTTTTGTTTTTCTTCTATCACAAATTATCATCCTCTCTATAAAAAATTTTAAGCCACTTTTTATTCTTCATATAAATTACTATACTTTTAATATAATTTCCGCATCCCAAAACTAATTATATAATACTAATAATTTATAGTCAAAGATACGTTTTTAACATTTTGTATACTAAAAAATACAGAATTTAAATTTCTGTGCACATTTTTTTTAATTTCTGCATTTTTTACTATTCATTTTTTTAAATTTAGTATTTTTTACAAAAATAAAGAAGATTTTACTCTTCTTCATTTTTTATTACTTCTTTACCTTTATAAGTTCCACAAGATAAGCACACTCTATGAGGTCTTACTTCTGCCCCACATTTTGGACATTTAGTTGTTGCATTCGCACTTATTTTATAATGTGTTCTTCTTTTTCTACCTCTAGTATTACTTACTTTTCTAAATGGTACAGCCATTTATTTCACCTCACTATCATCTATCATATTCAAGAGTTCACTAAGTGGACTTGAAGTTTCTTCCACATCATTAGTTGTAAAGCTCCAGCCATCTCCTTTTAATTCTATATCTGAATTTTTCGCTTCATCGCTTACAACTCGCATTGGAATTTCTAACAATATATTTTCCCATATTATTGGCAAAATATCAATAGTATTTTGAAAATTTGTTGAATTTTCTGAAACATCAGCCATCAATTCCTCAAGTTCTCCACTAATATGTATATCGAAATTATAATCTACAGGTTTTAGTGTAATCGCACAAGGAATTACCATAACGCCCTTAACATTGACATCTAATTCTATGTTACCTAAACTATTTTTAAACATACATCCATTGACCTTTACATTATCAAGAGATATTAAATCAGTTCCACTAAGTTCTTCATTAGTAAATGAATATACTTCATCTACGTTAATACTTTTATCTATATTATTATTAAGTCTTACTAAATCATATTTCATAGAATTCACCTGCCATTTGACTATACCATTATATATTTAAAACGTTAAAAAAGCAATATTATACTTAATTTTTAATAAATTTAACTCTTACTATACACCTCCTACTTATTATAAGTATACAATCTATCCTTGATAAATTTTTGTCATATTTTTAAAAAACATGTGTAAAAATTAACAATCCATGTTATATTATGGGTGGTGGTTTTTATGAATATTGGTATTATTTGTGAATATAATCCATTCCACTATGGTCATTTATATCACATAAATAAAATAAAAGAAATGTATAAAGGGTGTAACATCATATTAGTAATTTCTAACTGGATTACTGAAAGAGGAGATTTAAGTGTAATAGATAAGTTTGATAAAACTGATATCGCACTTTATTATGGTGTTGATTTAGTAGTTGAATTACCAATTAAATATATACAGAGTGCGGATATATTTGCCTATGGTGGAGTTACTATATTAAATAAATTAAAATGTGATAAAATTGTATTTGGAAGTGAATCTAACGATATAAATTTTTTAACTAACTTAGCTAATACTTCACTTTTTAATAAAGAATTTGATTCTATAGTAAAAGATAATTTAAATAGTGGTGTTAATTACCCTACCGCTCTATCAAATGCACTTAAAACCCTAACAGGAGAAACTGTTAAAAGTCCAAATGACTTATTAGGGCTTAGCTATATAAAAGAAATAATTAAAAATAATTATAGTATAGAACCTGTTACCATTAAAAGAAATAGTAATTATAATTCAAAAGAGATTGAAGGAAAAATAACAAGTGCGACAAGTATAAGAGAACTATTAAAAAATAATAAAAATATAAAGAATTACGTACCAGAATATTCATATAAATATCTAAATAATCCATTATTTATTGAAGACTATTTCGATTATTTAAAATATAAAATTATAAGTACTGATGATTTAACTATATATCAAGGTATAGATAAAAACTTATCTAATAGAATTAAAAACTATATAAATGAATCATATTCTTTTGATGAATTTATGAATAATATTAAAACAAAAAGATATACATATAATAGATTAAAAAGAACACTTATGTATATACTTTTATCAATAACTAAAAAAGAATATAATAATCTAGATTTAGAATATATAAGAGTACTTGGATTTAATAAAAATGGGAAAAGGATTTTAAATTCAGTAAAAAAAGAAATAGATATACCTATATTTACTAATTTTAATAAAAAATATATGAGTATAGATTTAAAAATAAATCAAATTATATCACTTAATAAAAAAATTAAAGATAAAAAAAGTTTTATAGAAAAAGAATACAAAACAAAGCCTATAATTAAATAGACTTTGTTTTAATATAATCATCATAATTTCCTATATATTTATTTAATTTTTTATTTTTAACTTCTACTATAACATTTCCTACTTTATTTATAAAATACCTATCATGAGATACAAATAGTATAGTTCCATTAAAATCTATTAAAGCTCGTTCTAAAACTTCTCTTGTATCCATATCAATATGATTAGTAGGTTCATCAAGTATTAAAAAATTATATTTATCTTGCATAAGACAAAATAACTTTAATCTAACCTTTTCTCCACCTGATAAGAATTTAATTTTTTTATAGATTATATCTCCAACAAATAAAAATTTATATAAAGCTGATCTTAAGTTTTCTTCGGGACCTATAAAATAATGTCTTGCTTCCTCAATTATACTTAAATTATCATTATCAAAAATTATTTCTTGAGGAATATAACCTAATTTTATATTAGTACCTAACTTTATGTTGTCATTTCCTTTTAATATTTCTTTTATTAAAGTAGATTTACCTGTTCCATTAGGTCCTATTATACATGCTTTTTCTCTATAAAATAAATCTAGGCTTGCTAAGTCAAATAAAATTTTATCTTTAAAACTTAAATTTAAATTATCTATTTTAAGCACGTCTTTACCTGTTCTAACGTTACTATTAAAATCTAATTTAATATTTTTCTTTTCTTCAGGTTTATCTAATTTTTCCATTTTATCTAATCTTTTTTGAATACTTGCTGCTCTTCTAAAGAATATTTCTCCTCCTGATGGAGAACATAATTTACCATACTCTTGAAGTCTTTTTATAGATTTCTTCATTGCTTCTATAATTTTTTGTTGATCTTTATATTTTTTAAATTCTAACATTATTCTATTTTCATCTTCTTTTATAAAATAAGTATAATTACCAAAATATATTTCTAATCCGTGCTTAGTTATTAAAACTATTTTATTTACAACTTTATCAAGAAAATATCTATCATGAGAAGCTAAAACTATTGTACCTTTATAATTATTTAAATATTTTTCTAACCATTCTATCCTTTTTATATCTAAATGATTAGTAGGTTCATCTAAAAGTAATATATCGGGTTCGATTAAAAGAAGGCGTATTAATGAACATACTGTTTTTTCTCCTCCTGATAAAGTATTAAAATTTCTACTTAACATTTCATCTGTAATATTAAAAGCCGCAAGTACTTTATCTATTCTAGTTTTAAATTCATAACCACCTAAATTTATAAATCTTTCTTGCAATTTTGTATATTTATTTATAACGTTTATATCACTGCTTAAATTTTGTTCTAATTTTTCTAATTTCTCTTTTAGTTCTAATAATTCATTAAATGTATTATATATATAATCTTTTACTAGGATATCATTATCAGTGGGTATTTGACTTAAATATCCAATAGTTACTCCCCTTCTAATAGAAATTTCTCCATCATTTACATTTTCTATGCCCGCAATTAATTTTAAAATAGTACTTTTTCCACATCCATTAGGACCTATTAAAGCAACTTTTTCTCCTTTTTGTACTGTAAAGCTTATATTATCTAATACTTTATTAAATCCATAAGATTTAACTATTTTATTTAAATTTATATCTATCATATTATCACATCCTATTTTAGAAGGAAGATGTTTTATTAAAAGTATAAAAAATTTTTATAAATAGATGTTAAAAAAGAAATACATTATTTCTTACTGTTATAACAAAGTAATGTATTACTTAATAACATAGATATTATAATAGTATTTACACCATCTACTTTAGGAGTAATTAGTTTAGCTTTTTCTACTACAGTATCATAATCTATATCTCCATATATTTTATCTTTATCTATACTAATACCTGCATCTATTACTATAGTACCTTCTTTTATCATATCTCCTGTTATAATACCTTTTATATTTATAGAACTTATTACTATATCTGATTCTAGTGTATATTTTTTAATATCTTTAGTATTTTGTGTGCATATAGTTACAGTAGCTCCTGAATTTATTAGAATAGATACTAATGACCTAATACTTGATTTTTTATCACATACAACAGTTACTTCTTTACCATCTAATTCAACACCATAATGTTCAAAAATATTCATAATACCACTAGATATACATGTAGCAATAGTTTTTCTTCCACTTATTAATCTACCTATATTTATATCAGTTACACCATTTATATCTTTACTATTTACAATAGTATTTAATATTCTTTTTTCATTATATCTTTCTGGTAATGGAAGTGAAACTACTATACCATTAACATATTCATCATTATTTAATTCCTTTATTTTATTTATTATTGTTAGTTCTGGTACATTATCTTCATATTCATAATGTCTAAAATAAATACCTACTCTATTAGATGCATCTTCTATAGTATTTGAATACATTTTACTTATTTTATTATCTCCAATTTCTATTAAAGCAATAGAAGGTCTTATTATACAACCTTTTATACTTTTTTTAATTTCATCTTCTATACCTGAACTAATTTTTGTTATATCAATTATATTATCCATAACATCATCTCCAATATTCTCTTGTAATATAATTATAACAAATCGATAATCTACCTTGTCAAGTATATAAACATGTTATTTAAAAGTTTTACATTTTGTATGTAAAGTATACAATTTGTATATTTAAATATTAAAAGAGATAACAATTGTTATCTCAATTAAATTATTTATTTTAAAGATACAAAATCCATCCCACTTTATTTGTGGTCGTTTTATATTACAGGCCCTCTTGTAGTACTTGCGGAAAGATGAGAAGTTGCTATG
>CANROP010000070.1 GCA_947632265.1 uncultured Bacilli bacterium | reverse complement strand
TACAAACATTTGTTCTATTCATAACTTTTACTTCTTTCCTTTCTCTAATTAATAGTTACATATTTTTTTATGTTTCCTATTACTTTTTAATATTACCATGTTTTTTTACTTTTTTCAAGTCTAAAAAACACTAATTTTTTAGTGTTCATTTTATACTTAAAATTTTTTCTTTTTCTATTTCTTCATCTTTACTATATCCATATTCTTTTAATTTAATAGATAACTTATTTAATGCACCTCTTAGTATTTTAGAAACATAAGTACGTGATATATTTAATTTACTTGCAATTTGTCTTTCAGTAAATCTTTCATCATTATTAAATCCAAAATATAACATTATAATTTCTTTTTCTCTAGTATCTAATTCATTAACTAATTTATTTAATATTTTAATTATTTCTTTTTTTTCATAATCCATAACAAAATCATTATCATCAGTTAATGTTTCTTCTATAAAGCAATCATTTCCCTCATCATCTAAAGTTAATGGATCATCAATACTTCTTACATTATTATATTTTTTACTTTTTTTTATATACATAAGTATTTCATTATCTATACATCTACATGCATAAGTTGAAAATTTTAATCCTTTAGTTATATCAAATGTATCAACACTTTTTAATAAGCCAATTATACCTACCGATACTAGTTCATTCTTTTCATAATCTGTATTTCCAAATCTTTTAACTACTCTACCTAAAACCAGTTTTATATTATGTGTAATTATAATATCTCTAGCTTTTAAATCTCCCTCTTTCATTTTTATGAAATATGATTTTAATGTATTTTCATCTAATGGTTCTTTTATATTATTATCGATAAATAATTCACAATATTTCATTTAGCCTCCTATAGTAAAGTATCTTAATATATTGTATGAAAAAAAGAATAAATATTTACATTGATTTATTCTTTATCTCATCTTTTAATAAGTTTATAAATTCATCTTTTGATAATGTAATTGTATCTTCACTACCATATTTTCTATAACTTATATTTTTATTATCTACTTCTTTTTGACCTAAAATTAATGTATATGGATTCTTTTTCATTACAGATTCCCTAATTCTATACCCTACTTTTTCTTCTCTATCATCTAAAGAAGTACGTATATCTTGATTATCTAACCATTCTTTTATCTCTTTAGCATACTCTAGGTGATACTGATTATTTACTGGTAATATATTTACTTGTACTGGACTTAACCATAATGGGAAAGCACCTTTTGTTTCCTCTATTATATAAGCCATAAAACGATCAAGTGAACCTAATATAGCTCTATGAAGTACTACTGGAGTTTTCTTAACACCATCTTTATCTACATACTTTAAATCAAATTTTTCTGGAAGGCAAAAGTCTAATTGACAAGTAGATAATGTATATTCATTCCCAACTGCTGGTTTTACGTTTACATCTAGTTTAGGGCCATAAAAAGCTGCTTCTCCTATCTCTTCTGTATATTCAATTCCTAATGAGTTTAATACTTCTCTAAGTTCATCTTCTGCTTTATTCCACATCTCATCATCTGGGTGATATTTCTCTTTATCTTGTGGATCTCTTAGTGATAGTACACAACGATAATTAGTAATATTAAAATCTTTATATACATCAAATATTAGATTTACAACACTTTCAAATTCAGATTTTATTTGTTCTGGTGTAACAAATAAATGTGCATCATTCTGACAAAAATGTCTTCCACGCTCAATACCTTTTATCGCACCACTTGCTTCATATCTAAAGTCATGAGCTATTTCTCCAATACGTATAGGTAAATCTTTATATGAATGAAGTTTATTTGCATAAATCATCATGTGGTGTGGGCAGTTCATTGGTCTTAATACAAATGATTCCCCATCTAATTCCATTGCTGGAAACATATTTTCTTTATAGTGTTCCCAGTGTCCACTAGTTTTATAAAGTTCTACATTTCCTACACAAGGAGTCATAACATGAAGATATCCTAGTTTTCTTTCTTTTTCTTTTATATAATTTTCTAATTCTTGCCATACAATATAACCTTTTGGTAAAAACATTGGAAGTCCTCTACCTACTAAGTCATCTGACATAAATAAATCTAATTCTTTTCCAAGTTTACGATGATCTCTCATCTTTGCTTCTTCTAACTCTTTTAAATGATTTTCTAAATCTTCTAGAGTTTCAAAACAAACGCCATATATTCTTTGAAGCATTTTATTTTTAGAATCACCTTTAAAATATGCTCCACTTGTTTTTAATAATTTAAAATGTTTAAGTTCTTTTACACTTTCAACATGAGGACCCCTACATAAATCAGTAAAATCCCCTTCTGTATAACAACTAATTATAGTATTTTCTTCATCCATTCTATTAATTAAATCTATTTTATATGGATCATTTTTAAATTGTTCTAAAGCTTCTTTTTTAGAAATTTCATGTCTTACCATTCTTTTTCCATCTTTAGAAATTTTTTTCATTTCTTTTTCTATTTTTTCAAGATCTTCATCATTTATAACAGTATCCCCTAAATCCACATCATAGTAAAAACCTTCTTCTATAACAGGTCCTACCCAGAATTTAGCACCTGGATATAAATTGCTTATAGCATGTGCCATTAGGTGTGCACAACTATGATTTAAAATACTTAATCTTTCATTTTCTTTTATATTAATCATATTCTTCTCCTACTTTCATTTTTAATTTCTTTTCTTTTATTTTATTACTTTGTTTTTTACTTTTTAATATTTCACGTACTAATCTATAGTTTCTCATATCATTTTCTCTTTTATACGTTTTACAAAGTTTTGATAAACTATATGTATTTAATTTATCACTAAATGTGATATCTAATTTCTTTTCTTCTACCTTTTCTGGATATATCTTACAGGTTATATCTTTATATTCATCACTTGGCTTTTTATAAAAGGCAACATTGTTATATGAATCAAATACACATATAATTTCTCCTGTATATAAAAGTTCTTTAACTTTTAATATTTCATCAAAATTTACACGTTCTAAATCTGGTAATAATTGTTTGATATCTTTATGGCTTATTTTAACTTCTTTTGTATCAATATCTATACCATAATATAGGATTAAAAATCTTCTTAAACGCATAGAATCATTCTCTACCATATGAATTAATTTATTTATTTGCTTTTTATGTTTTGACATAATACTACTCCCCCTAAAACACAAAAAGCACCCCCAAATAAGGAGTGCTTAACACGGTACCATCCTAAGTTTTTCTCAATTTATATAACGGTTTTCCGGTAATCTCTTTCGAGTACAGCTCATAGGTAGTAATTATTAAGTTATTTACTAGATTCACACCACGACTAGCTCTCTTTAAAATAATTATTAATAACCATATCCTAATCTTTGCTTTTGATATAAGTATTCTAACATACTTTTTTTATTTTGTAAATACATTTTCTTTTTCATTAGTACTATATAAATCCAAAATTTTGTTATATATACCAGGTTCAATTTTATTTAATGAATTTATAGTTACTTCAAAAGACTGTTTATATTCACCTTTATAAAATAATTGTTCAGATAATCTTAAATTCTCATTTAAATCATCATAACTACTTCTATATCTATTTCCATATACTATTGCTTTTTCAGCAAACATCGCACTCCTCATCATATCTTTTGTTTTAGTATATAATTTTAATACTAAATCGCGTGCTGTATCAACTCTAGTATTTAATACATCTATAGTTATAGGTTTTCTATCTAATTCTTTAACTATTTCTTTTATTGCAGTATTAGCTTCTCTAAGTTCTACATAATAAGAATCAGGAACTACTGGAAGTTTATAATCTCTCATATGAGATTTTGAATCTTTTAAAACCATTTTAATCTCTTCTAATTGTTGACGAGCCCTAACCTCATCATCATGCATATTTCCAATTATATTTAATGTTTGATCTAACTTTTCTTCAACATGTGATAGTTCATTAGATAATCCTTCAATCTCTTTAACTAATTTAGAATATGCGAATGTACTATTGAATTTAGTATGGTCTTGTAATACTTTATAATTTGTATTAATATCGTTTAATTTTTCTCTTACTTCATTTAAAATAACCATATCTTCATCTTTTAGGTCATATACATTTTTTATTTCATCTATTTTATCAAATATATCATCTACAATACTATTTATTTTAGTTATTTTAGTACTAAAAGTTAAAAGTTTATCATTATAAGTTTTTCTATCTATTTTCTCTTTTTCAAAAGCACTAAATAATGAATCAAAATATTCTACTAAAGTTTTTAATTCTAACAAACTTTCATTCATATCAAGTTTACTAGTTCTCTCTTTTATCTCTTTTACTTTTTTCTTTGCTTCTTTTATATTGTATTCAACATTTAAATAATCAAGTGGATATCCCTCATCAATCATACTATTATATACTTCAACTGCTTCTTTTACTCTTTTTGGTAAAACTGTACTAATCATAAGTACTATAGAAGGAATTTCTTCTATTACTACTGTCATATGATTTAAAAGTCCATCTATTATATTTAATATTTTATCTACTTCTGTAAATTCATTGTTATCCATAATAGATTCAAAATCTTCAAACCTTTTTGCGATTACTTCAAATTGATTATTTACAATAGTTTCATAAGGACCATATTCAGTTCTTGTATCTTGAAATTTTTGATATAGAGTTCTATATTTAGCCTTATAACTAGTTATTATAGTTCTACTTCTCTCTTCACTAGTAGTTAGTTCTTTTATTTCTCCAAATAGAAAATCTGAATTAGTTCTAACTTTATATAATTCCATTTCTAGTTTAGCTATTTTATACATAGTACTTTTATAGTCCATTTGAGATAGTGAATATTCAGCATCTAATATCATATCTGATAGTTTTGGAATCTGTACCTCTTTTATCTGATTTAATCTCTTTGTCCATTCATCATATAATTCTTTTAATTTATCGTTATTTAAAAAAGATTCTACTTTAGCAAGTTCAGGTACTATAGGAGAGGTAGCAAGTTTATTCTTCTCTATTTCAAGTGCCTCTAAAGTTCTTTTTATCTTCTTATTTTTTCTACTTTGAACAAAATTTAAAACACCTATAATAAGCCCTACACATAATATAAATAGCGAAAACATAATAAGTGTTAAGTTATCCATTAGTATCACCTATTATGATTATATCACATTCTACTATTTTCGACAATAATAGATATTAAAATTATGTAAATTAAAAGTATAATATAAAAATTTATAATATAAAAACTGTGTATATTTGCACAGTTTTATATATTAATTTTTTTATTTATAGTTCTTTTTGTAGTGGTTATGATGAGATTTTAGGAAGATACTAGAACGATGCGGAAAGAATACCAGCTGCGGTTGGCATCGGTACAGGCGAAGACAAACACCCCCGCATCAGCCCCACCGTCGTAGCGACCGCCACGTAGGAACCAAGGGCTGGACGAAGTAACGAAACCAGCATAGTCGCTATACCAGCCACCTGTCTCGCTTAATGCATGTCCATAACATACTCCTCCATTACATGCTGTTGCTGATAATGAACTATCATACGAAGATGGGTTTTTGCTTTCATATATGTCATAATATTTTAAGTCTGGCATTGGAGAGAAACCTGAGTGACTTACATCACCATTTAGGTTGCCCATGACATATTCCCAGGATCCTCCACTCATGTCATATACTCCTGTGATATTTCCTGTTGTTGAGGCTCCTTCTCCACATAATGGTGTCGCATCTACTTCTGTTGATGGTGTCTTATTATCATATGTACATGTTCCAGATAAAGAAGCTGATATGCTTACTCCAGGTGCTCCTCCACTTCGGCCTGTATATGCTGTTGTATTCTGACTTCCTGAATTATTTATATATACTTCTTTG
>CANROP010000069.1 GCA_947632265.1 uncultured Bacilli bacterium | reverse complement strand
GGCTTACTATGAGGTCCTTTAAAATCAAAATTTATTTGTGTATGATTATGTAATTTTGAATAATCTTCTCCACTATCTAAATCTTGCCCTGAGATTCTCATCATATAGAAGAGATTTCTGTTTATTATAGAATTATTAATAATACTATTTAATTCTATTCCAATTTTATCTCCATTATCTATTTCTACTATAAAATCTACTACAATATTTTTTTCATCATAACTATCTCCAATAAATTCATTATTTAATATTTTAATTTTTTTAGGACTTATTTTTAATATCTTTTTTAGTAAATGCTTTATATATTTGTTATTATCCCTTATTCCAAATATTTTTTTAAAAACTAAATCAAATCCTACAGGTACAATTTCTTTTTCTAAATCTACATATGTAGTTCTAATTTTTTGCTTTACTTTAACCATAAATTCTCCTCTCTTTTTAAGCAAAATCTTTAAACCACTTTTTATCCTTCATATATATTATTCTATTTTTTTTTGCGATTTCCTTTTTTTTTACAAAAAAATATAAATTTTTTTGAAATTTATTATTTATATAATTTGTGATGATTGAGAAAATTATTTAAATGTGATATACTATTTCATGTATTATAGAGGTGGTTTGATGTATATAGATGCAATAATTATAATAGCTTTAGTTTTAATAGCTCTTTGTTGGTTTAGGAGTTTTTCTAAATTTATATATGCATTCGCTATTATAGATTTATTTTTAAGATTAATAGATTTTATCGCAAACAATATAGGAATAAAAGGATTTGCTTATTGGGTAAATAGTACATTTCCAAATTCAATAAAAGCTATAATAGAAGCTTATACAAGAGGTTTATTGTGCACAGTATTAGTATGGATTTATATAGCTTTTATGGTTGTGTTCTTATTCTATACTTGTAGAGTATTTATAAGAAAAAAATAATTTGTATTTTTAATGGACTAGAATATCTAGTCCTTTCATGATAAAATTAACATAGTGGTGATTGTATGAATTATATAGGATCTAAATTTTCAATTTTAAATTATATAGATGAAGTAATAGAAGACTTCATACCTAAAAAAAATAATATAACATTATGTGATATATTTGCAGGAACTGGGGTAGTATCAAAGTATTTTAAAGCAAAAGGTTATAATATAATTTCAAATGATATTGAGTATTTTAGTTATGTAATATTAGAAGGTTTAGTAAAAAATAGTGATGAATTAAAATTTGAAAAGTTAGCTAGTAAAGGTATAGATCCTTTTATATACTTAAATAATTTAAGAGGTAGAAAAGGTTTTATATATAAAAATTATTCATTAGGTGGAACTAAAGGAAAAGAATATAAAAGACAGTATTTTAGCGATTATAATGCAAAAAAAATAGATGCTTGTAGAATGAAAATAGAATATTGGAAGAAAAAGAAATTAATAAGTGATAATGAATATTATTATTTACTTGCATGTCTAATAGAAGCATCAGATAAAGTAGCAAACACCGCATCCGTTTACGAAGCATTCCTAAAAGATTTAAAAGAAAGTGCTAAAAAAAATATTGAGATAAAAAGATTAGACTTAGTATATAACGATAAAAAATATGAAATATATAATAAAGATTCAAAGGAACTTATAAGAGAAATAAAAGGAGATATACTTTATTTAGATCCTCCATATAACAGTAGAAGATATGATACTAATTACCATATATTAGAAACTATTGCTTTATATGATAATCCTAAAATAACTGGTAAGACAGGAATTAGAGTAGATAGTAGTAAAAAATCTAACTATTGTATAAAAAATAAAGCTAAAGATGAATTAGAGGATTTAATAAAAAACGCTAATTTTAAGTATATATTATTAAGTTATAATGATGAGGGAATAATCTCTACTAAAGATATTGAAGAAATTATGAAAAAGTATGGTAATTATAAAAAATACGAAAAAAAACATAAAAGATTTAAAGCAGATAATAAAAGAGAATATAAAAAAGATTATACTATAGAATATATTCACTGTTTAGAAAAAAAATAATAAATATATTGTTGGAGGATGTTTGTTGTGAAAAATAAAGATAATTTAACAGTTAAAATTATAACTATATGTACACTAGTATTAATTATATTATCAACTATACTAGGCATAATATATCTTTATATATTAAATGATGAAAAAAATTATATTAATGAACAAAATAGTATATATAAAAATTCAGTAGAGTTATTTAATAATTTATTTGTAGATATAGAACATGAAATTCCAAATTCAAATATAACTTTAAATCAATTAGAAAAAGTAAAAAATGAATTAGATAAAATATCTTTAGATAAAGAAGATTATGTAAAAAATAAAGAAGATATGATATATAAATTAGAAGAGTTAAAAGAATATATACTAGTAAAAGAAGAATTATATTCATATTTTGATGATGATATTTTATCTAAAGATATTGATAAATATACTATAGATAGTATTACTTCTAAATATAATAATTTAAAATCAAATTATAAAAGTTTATTAGAAGATAAAATTAACTTAATGAATGAAGAATATAATAATATATCTAAATTAAAAGAATTAGTAACTAGTCTTTTTACTAGTGAGGATAGGGTTAAAGTTAGTAAAAATGCGACAAGGAAAAAATATAATGAAGCATTAAAACTCCTTGAACTAATTAAACAAGAAGAAATTAAAATAGAAGAAAAGAAATATTTAGATATTGTTTTAAAAGAATTAGAAAGAAGAGAGGAAGAAGAGGCTTTAGAAAAAGAACGTCAAAAAGAAATAGATAATGCATGGAAGATATTAGATGTTCCTTATATAAGTCAAAATCAAAATAATGTTTTAAATGGTTGTGAGGTTGCATCCCTTTTAATGGCTCTACAATATAAAGGATATTTAAGGGATATGGATTTATGGACTTATGCAGAAAATTTACCTAAAAGTGATGATCCAAATACTGGATTTACACATTCCATATTTGAAAGAGAGCCTCTTGATGTACCACACTGGATTGCTCCAGAACCTTTAACAAAATATGGAATAGAAACATCAGGTGCAGAAGTTATTAATATAACAGGCTCTAGTATTGATGATATAGATAAAGAAATTTTAAATGGAAATCCAGTAGTAATATATCTTACATCAAAAATGAATGATCCAAAAGAATTCGTAGAAGGGGCTCCTATAAATTTACATGTTTTACTTTTAACTGGGTATAATACAATTACAAATGAGCACTTAATAATAGATCCATGGACTCAGTTAGATGGTAGAACAAAGTGGTATGTAGATAAATCAAGAGTAGAAAGCATATTTAATTCAACAGGAAAAAGAGCTGTAGTAATAAGATAGTTATTTTAAGTAAGCATTTTTCTCTTTACATTAAATGACAATTTTGTAATTTTCTTACTTTTATGTTATACTTATATTGGGTGATGGTATGACTAGAAAAGAACAAGCAGTAGATTTGATGAAGAAAGTTATGAATAAAGAAAGTTATCTAACTTATAAAGAGATTGCTAAAATAACAGGATACCATGAAAAATATTTATTAAAATTAAAAAAAGAATTAGAAAGTGGTAGTATTCATTTAGAACATGGTAATAAAAATAGAAAGCCAGTAAACACTATAACAGAAGAAGAAAAAAATTATATAATAAGTTTATATAAAAGAAGTAATGCCTCTATTAGAAAATTTTGTAGGTTTTATGGAAAGAGGAGTTACTCTTGTATTTGGCACGTATTACATGATGCAGGTTTAATATAATAATGACCTGTTTTCTTTTTTTTCATATAATACTTTAGAGGTGTACTCATGTATTTAAATAATATAGAAAAATTTAAATATTATACAGTAAAAAATATTAATACCGATGAAGTTATAAAAAGAAGATTATATGATATTGGACTTATAAATGGTACAAAAATAAAATTAATGTATGAAAGCCCATCTAAAAAAATAAAGGCTTATCTAATTAGAAATTCTATAATAGCTATAAGAAATAAAGATGCATCTTTAGTGGAAGTGAGTGAAATAAATGATTAAGGTAGCTTTAATAGGAAATCCTAATGTAGGTAAAAGTACATTATTTAATGAACTTACTGGTTTAAAACAACATACTGGTAATTGGACAGGTAAAACAGTAGGTAGTGCGATAGGATATAAAAAATATAAAAATGAAACATTTGAATTTTATGACTTGCCAGGTACTTATTCACTAATACCAAGATCAGAAGAAGAAAAAGTTACTAGTGATTTTGTAATATCTAAAGATTATGATGTAGCCTTAGTAGTATGTGATCCATTATGTTTAGAAAGAAATTTAAATTTAGTTATTCAAACATTAGAAATTACAAATAAAGTAGTAGTATGTATAAATCTTTTAGATGAAGCTAAAAAGCAAAATATAAATATTAACTTAGAAAAGTTAGAAGAACTTTTACAAACTAAAGTAGTAGGTATAAGTGCGAGAAAAAAAGAAGGAATAGATGAGTTATTAGAATCTTTAATAAATCCTAAGATAAGTAATTTTAAAATTGATTATGAAGATAAAATAGAAGATTCAATAAATATAATTAATGATTATACAAATAGTAGATTTGAATCTATAAAACTTATAATTGAAAATAATATAAATGATTATAATATTAAATATAAAATAGAAGAAATAAATAAATATCTATTTGAAAATAATATAAATTTTAATGATTCTGTAATGAATACTGTTATAAAAAAATGTGAATATATAAATAATAATACAATATTTAAAAATAAAGTAAAAAAGAAATTTAATTTAGATAAACTACTTACTAATAAATTAACAGGTATACCTATAATGATTCTAATGGTCATGATAATATTTTGGATATCTATAGTAGGAGCTAATTGTCCATCTGATTTTCTTTTTGATATGTTTAATAAACTTGGAGTATATTTAAAAGATTTATGTATTAATTTAAATATACCTACCTTTATATATAATCCTTTATTAGATGGAGTATATAAAGTATTAACATGGGTTGTTTCTGTAATGTTACCACCTATGGCAATATTTTTTCCATTATTTACTTTGCTTGAAGACTTTGGTATATTGCCTAGAATTGCATTCAATCTAGATGGATATTTTGAAAATAATGGTACATGTGGTAAACAAGCACTTACTATGTGTATGGGTATAGGATGTAATGCAGTAGGAGTAACGGGAGCTAGAATAATAGATTCTAAAAGAGAAAGATTAATATCTATTATAACTAATTCATTTATTCCTTGTAATGGTAGATTTCCTACTTTGATTGCTATTTTTACAATGTTTTTTTCAATAACAAATAATAGTATATTAAATACTACAATAAATGTATCTTTACTAACACTTGTACTTATTTTATCTGTTTTTATAACATTTATAATATCAAAAATATTATCAAAAACAATACTTAAAGGTAAAAATTCATTCTTTATATTAGAATTACCACCTTATAGAAAGCCTCAAATATTAAAAGTATTAGTTAGATCTTTAGTAGATAGAACTTTAAAAATACTAGGTAGAGCTGTTATTATAGCTGCACCCACAGGACTACTTATTTGGCTATTTACTAATATAGATATAGGTGGTAAAAATATAATAAATATATTATCAAATTTCTTAAATCCATTTGGCTTATTAATAGGATTAGATGGAGTAATTGTAACTGCTTTTATATTAGGATTTCCTGCTAATGAAATTGTTTTACCTATAATAATTATGACATATTTATCTACAAATATGATGGTAGATATTAATGATTTATCTCTTTTAAAAGATTTATTTATATCTAATGGATGGACTATAATAACTGGAATATGCATGATTATATTTATAATATTTCACTATCCATGTTCTACTACATTAATAACTATTTATAAAGAAACTAAAAGTATTAAATGGACACTTATTTCATTTTTATTACCACTTACTATAGGAATATTACTTTGTATGTTAGTTAATTTTATTGGATTAATATTTATTTAAGAGCTTAGCTCTTTTTTTTGTTACAGTTCAGCCAATAGATTAAGTTTAAAGTA
>CANROP010000068.1 GCA_947632265.1 uncultured Bacilli bacterium | reverse complement strand
GATATATAAAGTTATGAATTTGAGGATATCAGAATCATAACTTTATTCAAAACGGGATTTCATAATAATAATTAACAATGTTTTACAAAGTAAATAAAAATGTTTTAAAAAGTCGAATATGTATGATATAATGTTTTATGGTGAATAAAATGGGTAAGAAAACATTTAAAACTTTAGATGAACAAATACAAATACTAAAGGATAGAGGACTTGTTATAGATGATGTTGAAAAGGCTAAAAATATTTTACTTAGAGAAAACTATTTCTTTATAAATGGTTATAGACATCTATTTATGAAATCTTCAAAGGATAATAATTTTATATATGGAACAACATTTGAAGAATTATATGCGATGTTTGTATTTGATAGAAGAGTTAGAAATATTTTCTTTAAAAATTTATTGATTATAGAAAATAATATGAAATCTCTTATAAGTTATCAATTATCTAAAAAATATGGTTTTAAAGAAAATGAATATCTTAATCCCAAAAACTTTTCAAAAAATCCAATTAAAATTAGACAAGTAAGAGATGTGTTAAACAAAGTAAAAAGACAAATTAGAGTAAATGGTAAGCAGCACTCAGCAACAATGCACTATATAACTAATTATGGTTATATACCTTTATGGATTTTAGTTAAGGTTTTATCTTTTGGTATTATTGCAGAGTTATATGATATACTTGATGATAGCGACCAAAGGGAGATTGCTAAAATGTATGGAATAGAAGTTGAAACTTTAGCAATCTATCTATCAATATTATCAAATTATAGAAATCTATGTGCACATGAGGATATACTTTATGATTATAGAACTCAAAAAGTTATACCAGATACAAGATATCATTATTTATTAAATATAGATATGACTGATGGAGAGTATAATTATGGAAAGAATGATTTGTTCTCTGTAGTAATAATTTTAAAATACCTACTTACAGAAAATGAATTTAGAGATTTCCTAAATGAAGTAGGATTTGAAATAGATATGTTAGGTGGTAAAACAAATACTTTACCAGTAAATAGTTTTTTAAATAAAATGGGATTTCCAGATAATTGGAGAGATATAATAAATTTTGACTAAGATATATAACTATATCTTTTTTCATATATTTAATTATGGAAAATATAGATTTTTTAAAGACTAATTTAATTTCACATAGAGGAATACATGATAAGAATATAATAGAAAATACAATTTCATCTTTTATAAAAAGTATTGATATGAAATGTTCTATAGAACTCGATATTCATATTTTAAAAGATGGTACTATAGTTGTATATCACGATTATAATTTATTAAAGTTATGTGGAGTAAATAAAATAATAGAAACACTAGATTATAAAGAATTATCTAAAATAAAAATAAAAAAGTATTATACTATTCCTACACTAAATCAAGTAATAAATATAGTAGCTGGTAAGGTACCGATTATAATAGAAGTTAAAGATTTAGATAACAATAGTAAATTTGAAGAAAAATTAGTAAGTATTTTAGATAATTATAAAGGAGAGTTTGCTATACAGACAATAAATCCTTTTGTTATTGATTGGTTTTATAAAAATAGAAAAGATTATGTTATAGGTCTTATAGTATTAAATGATTTAAATTATAAATTATTAAAAAAATATATAAGTAAAATAGATTTTATATCTATAAATAAAAAAAATTTACCATTTAAAAAACATAAAAAAAATAAATTAATTATAGGATGGACTATAAAAAATAAGAGTGAATATAATAAATATAAAAATTTATGTGATAATTTAATATGTGAAAATATATTCTAATGTGTTATACTTATAGTATGAATTGAGGTTAGATTATGACAAGGATTAGTAATGAATGGAAAGATTATGAATGTATTGATGCAGGATGTGGCGAGAAACTTGAAAGATGGGGTAATATAATACTTAGAAGACCAGATCCTCAAGCAATATGGAATGTTAATTATGACAATAAGTGGAATAAAGTAGATGGACATTATTTTAGAAGTAATAAGGGTGGTGGAGAATGGAAATTTAGTTCGAAGCTTCCTGAATTTTGGACTATAGAGTATAAACATTTGAAATTTAAAGTAAGTCCAACTAATTTTAAGCATACTGGACTTTTTCCAGAGCAAGCAACAAATTGGGATTTCATGATGGATATGATAAAAAGTGCAGATAGACCTATAAAGGTTCTAAATTTATTTTCATATACTGGAGCAGCTAGTATGGCATGTTCTAGTGCGGGTGCAAGTGTTGTACAAGTAGATGCTTCAAAAGGAATGACAGAATGGGCTAAGGAAAATCAAAAACTTTGTGGACTAGAAAACAATCAAATTAGATTTATTGTAGATGATTGTTTAAAATTTGTTGAAAGAGAGGCTAGACGAGGTAATAAATACGATGCAATAGTAATGGATCCACCAAGTTATGGCAGAGGACCCAATAAAGAAGTTTGGAAGTTTGAAGATAATATTTATAATTTAATAAATGCATGTATAAAAATATTAAGCGATAAACCTTTATTTTTCCTAATTAATTCTTATACTACAGGAATTTCAAGTACAGTTCTTGATAACATATTAAAAACTACTATATTACCATTATACCCTAATGGTAGAGTTGATTCAGGAGAGATAGGACTTCCTATAACAAGAGATAATTTAGTACTTCCTTGTGGAATATATGGTAGGTATATATCAAATGATTAATATAATTTATGAAGATAACCATTTATTAGTTGTAGAAAAGCCAATAAATGTTCCAGTACAAGAAGATGATAGTAAAGATTTAGATTTTTTAAATATGTTGAAAGATTATATAAAAAAAAGAGATAAAAAATTAGGAAATGTCTATTTAGGACTTGTTCATAGATTAGATAGACCTGTTGGTGGAATAATGGTTTTTGCAAAAACTAGTAAATGTGCATCAAGACTTAGTGAACAAGTTAGAAATAGAACATTTAAAAAAACTTATTATGCAATAGTCGAAGGAAAGTTAGAACATGAGTCTACATTTATTGATAGACTTTTAAAAGATGAAAAAAACAACATAGTAAAAGTAGATTCAAGAGGTAAGGAAGCAATTCTAAATTATGAAGTAATTGATTATAAAGATGGTTTATCACTTGTTAAAATTAATTTAGAAACGGGTAGATCTCATCAAATAAGAGTACAATTTTCATCTAGAAATCATCCTTTATATGGAGATCAAAAATATAATACAAAATCAAAAGTAGGAGAACAAATCGCATTATTTTCTAATTCTATTACCTTTCTGCACCCAATAACAAAGAAAAAATTAATTTTTGAATTAGATTTACCAAATAGAAAACCTTGGAATATATTTAAAAATGTAAAATAAAGTAAAATGTTTTGTAAATAATTGAATTTTAAAAAGATATTTGAATAAAGAAAGTAGTTGAAAATGTGAGATTGGATAATTATAAAGTATTATTTTTATTACGAGTTTTAAAAAGTATAATAACAAATTTTGTGGATGTTTTTTTAGTATTATATTTTTTAGATGTTTCAGATAGTAATATACTCCCTCTTGGAATATATAAATTAGTTGCGGTTATTACTATTTATTTAGTTATATTTTTAAATAGAAATTTTTTAAGATCTAAAAATAGAACAAATCTACTAAGAATTGGGATAATTTTTGATTTAATTTATTTTACTACTATAATTGTTTTAAGGGAAAAGGTAGTTAGTTATATATATCTAATTGGTTTATTATATGGATTAGAGGAAGGCTTTTATTATTCAGTATATAATACAATAGAATCTGATGGAGTACCTAATTATAGGCGTGCTAAATTTACAGGTACTTATGTAGCTGTAAAATCAGTTTTATCGATAATATTTCCTTTAATATTTGGTAGTTTAATATATAAAACTGGATTTATAAAAGCATTCCTAATTGTACTTTTTATTGTTATTATTAGGTTGATTTTGTCATTTATATTTAAGGATGAAAATATACCTAAGAATAAAAAGACTAATATGAAAAAATTTTTAGAATTAACTATCAACGATAAAAAATTTAAAGAGATGTATTTAGTGGAATTTCTTACAGGTCTTACATATTCAGAAGGTGCTTTTTCTTATATAGTTACAATTTATATAATTAAAGTATTTTCAGATAGTTTTAGTCTAGGTGTATTTACTTCAATATTTAGTCTAATTACTTGCCTTATTGGAACTATGTTTGCTAAAGTTATAAGAAAAGAATATTATGCTAGTGTAATTAAATTTTCAATGATTTTAACAATTATTTCTTTATTTTTAATGATATTTAGATGTAATGCTGTAACTATAATATTGTTTAATTTTTTTCAAACCATTTCTAAAAGTATTCTTGATTTAGTGAATGGTATTAATCAATCAAATTTAAGTAATGACGATAAGGTTAAGAATGAGTATAAAGTTGAATATTGGCTAATGAATGAAAATTCACTTGTCATTTCAAGAATTATAAGTAACCTTTTATTTATATTAATGGCTTTTATAAATCCACAATTAATTATTATAATTTTTGCTTTGTTTTTAATAATTTTCGCTTATCATTCTATAAAGTTACAAGAAATTATTGATATGTAGCAAGTTATATATTTATATTTTATTATAAATATAATAGTTTAAAATTAAATATGCTAATTATTTATTCTTCATAAAATATAGATAATTAACATATTTTTTAATATGATTAGGTGATAATTTGAAAAAGGGATATTTTGTATTTTTATTAATTGTTAGTTTATGCATGGTATCATTTGTTAAAGCAAATACAAAAGAAGGAGATTTATTGTTACTTGGAAAGGTAATCTATTTAGATAGTGGACATGGTGGTCTTGACCCAGGTACGATATATAAAAACATATATGAAAAGGATATCAATTTAGAAATATCATTAAAATTACAAGAAGTGTTAGAGGAAGAGGGAGCAATAGTTTATCAAACAAGATATGGTGATTATGATTTGAGTAAAAATTATACTGATCAAAGAAAAAAGAGTGATTTAAATAATAGAGCTAAAATAATAAATGAATCAGGAGCAGATATTTATATATCCATACATTTAAACTCTATTTCATCAAGTACTTGGAGTGGAGCTCAAGTATTTTATGATGATGTAAATAGTAAAAATTATGATTTTGCGGTACTTATGCAGAAACAATTAAAAGAAGATTTAAAAACAACTCGTGAAGTTAAAGAAATAAGTACAATGCTTATGAATAGAAAAATAACAATACCAGGTTTATTAATAGAAGCAGGATTCCTATCTAACCCTAATGATAGATATCTACTTAGACAAGACGATTATCAATATAAGATTGCAAACTCTATAAAAAAAGGAATAATAAAATATTTTAGTTAAAATTTGGAAAATATATTTACAAATATTTGTAAATATTAAAAATATTCATGAGTATAGAAATAAATATTGGAATACTATAGTGTTAAAGATTACTTTAGGTTAAAAAGAATAGAGAGTATTTTAAGATGTTATTAACAAAGGTAAAACAACTTGTAAGTTAAGTAATCATGACGCAAAAGAACATTTTGCCGACGTCGGCAAAACGATAAAAATGCCAAAAGGTGTTACAAAAGTAATCGATGATTATATATTATCGAGATATGATAATTATTTAATTGCTCAAAATCTTTAATGCTTTTTGATGTAATTTAACCTCTATAAAATAGTAAATAATAAAATATTTTAAATAAAATTTGAAAAATGTATTTACAAACATTTGTTTTAGTGGTAAAATTTAGTCATATTACAAATATAGGGGGGGATTAAGAATGAGAGAACAACTCATAAAAATTGAAGAAACTACTGAAACATTTGAAAGCATAAAACATATTGATGGATATGGAAATGAATACTGGAATGCTAGAGAATTACAAATTACTTTAGGCTACAAAGAATGGAGAAAATTCTCAGGTGTTATTAATAAAGCAAAGACTGCTTGTATTAATAGTGATGTAAAATTAGCAGATCATTTTGTCGACATCGACAAAACGATAAAAATGCCAAAAGGTGCTACAAAAGTAATTGATGATTGTAAGTTATCAAGATATGCCTGTTACTTAATTGCTCAAAACGGTGATTCTAGGAAAGAAA
>CANROP010000067.1 GCA_947632265.1 uncultured Bacilli bacterium | reverse complement strand
ACAAGTGGAAAAAGACCAAGTAGTGGAGAAATAACATTTGAAAATGGAAAAGTAACAGATGTAAATGATATGGTACTTGGAGATTACACACTTGAAACAGATGATGATGGTAATTTAAGAATAAAAGGAGAATCAACAGGAGGAGGAAGTACAAGTAAAGATACAACAGAACCAATAATAACTTCAAAAATGCAAATAGTATAACAACAAAAGGAGCAACAGTAACAGTAGAAGCAAATGACCCAGAATCAGAAACATTAACATATTATTATTCAGTAGATAACGAAGAAGATTATCAAAAAGGTGAAAATGTAAAAATATTTGATGAATTTGAACCAGACACAGAACATACAATATATGTAAAAGTAGTAAATGAAGCGGGATTAGAAGCAAAAGATAGTACAACTTTTAAAACATTACCATTAAATACTCCAACGATTAAGCCAACCGAACCTAATAAACCAGATTCGAAATTAACACCAGTAAAATATGATGAAACACAAAAAGTCTGGGTGATAACAACAGCTGATGACCCAGACTGGTATGATTATGCAAATCAGAAATGGGCGAATGCAGTAATACTGAATTATGGAGTAAGCAATAACCTAGGAAAAATTTTAAAAGTGCCAACATCAAAAAGCACAGACACAGATGTAAAAGCAATGTTAGTATGGATACCAAGATATGAATATAAAATAGA
This sequence comes from uncultured Bacilli bacterium, assembly GCA_947632265.1. GTDB lineage: Bacteria > Bacillota_I > Bacilli_A > RF39 > UBA660 > UMGS1613. The sequence goes on along the minus strand of CANROP010000067.1, from coordinate 5,593 downwards.
AGATACTTATGGAACACATCCAGATGGAACTGGAGGAACACAGGCAAAGCCAGGAGAAATAAAGATAAACTTTATAGAAACAAGTAAAACAGAAGCAAGTGAAGGATATATAATACATCCAGCATTCTGGTGGGATGATAATAGTAATGGAGAAAGGGAACTTGGAGAAGAATTGTCAGGCATATGGGTAGGAAAATTTGAAACAACAGGAGATGCATCATCACCAACAATACTACCAAATTTACAATCATTATGCGGACAAACAGTAAGTACTCAATTTACAACAGCTAAGAAACTAATAGAAACTATATTAGGAACTAGGTATGATAGTCATATGGCAAAGAACAGTGAATGGGGAGCAGTGGCTTATTTAAGTCAAAGTAAATATGGCAAATATGGCAATCCAAATTATACAGGAGCAAACAAAGAAGTATATATAAATAATTCAAGTGATCATTATACAGGACGAAGTGGAGGAAAGCCAAGTGAAGCAACTTATTCAAATGGATCATGTTACTATGATACAATATTTGATGGAGGTTCAGGCACAGGACAATGCGGAGGAGGAGCAACAACAACAGGAAACATCACAGGAGTATATGATATGAATGGAGGAGCCTTTGAATATGTAATGGGAAACTATAATGGTGATGTAGGCTCAAGTGGTTTCCCTACAGTACCAGAGTTAAAATATTATGACAAATATACATCATGGACTCTAGAAAAAGCATGCAATAATGGAGTGTGTTATGGACATGCATTAAGCGAAACGAGTGGCTGGTATAGTGATTACCCATATTTCGTTGATTCGTCGCTTCCTTGGCTAGTACGTGGTGGCGATTACAGCAATAGGATTAATGCGGGTGTGTTCTCCTTTAGCCACGAGAGTGGTAGTTCCGTTGATGGTGCTTCTTTCCGCATCATTCTTGCTCGCCCTTTAAAATATCGATAAAAATCGTATTTAAATTAATACGTTTTTTTGATATACTAATATAGGTGATTGTTATGGATTTAATAATAGGTTCTCATGTATCTTTTACAAAAGATAAACAGTTATTAGGTAGTACACTTGAAGCACTCCATTATAATTCAACTACATTTATGTTTTATACGGGTGCTCCTCAAAATACAATAAGAGTTAAGTTAGATGATGAAATGACTATTGAAGCTATCGATTTAATGAATAAAAATAATATAGATATAAAAAATGTAATAGTACATGCTCCATATATTATAAATTTAGCTAATTCTAATAATTTTGATTTTAATGTAAGATTTTTAAAAGAAGAAATAAAAAGAGTAGAAAGTTTAAAAGTAGATAAATTAGTTCTTCATCCAGGTAGTCATGTAGGAAATGGAGTAGAAATAGGAATAAAAAATATAATAGATTCTTTAAATGCTTCTATAACGAGTGATACTAATGTTACAATATGTCTTGAAACTATGGCAGGAAAAGGTACAGAACTAGGTAAATCTTTTGAAGAGTTAAAAAGTATAATAGATGGAGTAAAATTAAAAGATAAAATAGGTGTTTGTATGGATACATGTCACTTGAATGATGCAGGATATGACTTAACAAATTTTGATGATATATTAAATGAATTTGATAATAAAGTAGGATTAAAATACTTAAAAGTAATACATATAAATGATTCTAAAAATGTTATAGGATCACATAAAGATAGACATGAAAATATAGGATTTGGAACTATAGGATTTGATAAATTAATAAATATAATATATAACGATAAATTAAAAGAAATTCCTAAAATATTAGAAACTCCTTATATAGAAAAATATCCACCATATAAACAAGAAATAGAAATGATTAGAAATAAAAAATTTAATCCAAATTTAAAAGAAGATATATTAGAATAAATAACCTTTATATCTTTTTTTATAATAAATAACTAAGTTTTTAATTTTTTCATAATCTATAGGATTAACATTATCTTTTAACTTATCTAAGTAAGGAGCCTCATCATTTAATATATCTTTCCAATCATTTTTAATCATTTTAAAAATAAATTCAAGTTCTGTATCACTTACATGTATATCATTTTTAATACCAAATTCTTTTAATTTATCTATAGAAAGTTTTTCTACATAATTTCCAATTAAACTTTTCATATATTCACCGCTATAATATATGATTAAATAAATCAATTATGAATAAAATAATAATAGGTGATCATATGAGTAATAAATATATATTCTTTTTTCAATTAATAAAAATAAATGAAGAAAAAAATAAACAAATATAAATATCACACACAAAAAATAAATATAGAAGATGTTATTGAAAAAAGATATAAAATATTAGTTATAATAATATTATTAATAATGTTTATATTACTCATTAGATTATTTTTTGTACAAGTATTAAAGAATAATTATTATAAAGAAGAATTAGAAAGATTAACTGTAAAAATTATAGAAGGAGATTCTACTCCAAGAGGTAGAATATATGATAGAAATGGAAATATATTAGTAGATAATATATCTATAAAAACTATTTATTATAAAAAACAAAATAAAATAACTACTAAAGAAGAGATAGACATGTCTTATTTAGCAGCGAGTTATATAGAAGTAGATTATAGTAAACTAACTAAAGATATGTTAAAGAAATTTTGGATTTTAAATAATAGTAAAGAAGCAAATAGTAGAATTAAAGAAGAAGAATGGGATAAATTAGAATTAAGGAAATTAACATTAGATGATATAGAAAAATTAAAAATGGATAGGGTAACTGAAGAAGATTTAAATGTTTATACTGATTTAGATAAAGAAGCATGTTATATATATAATCTCATGAATAAAGGTTATTCTTATACAGAGAAAACTATAAAAAATGTAGATGTTACTGAAGAAGAATATGCTTTAATAGCTGAAAACATAGATAAATTACCTGGATTTAATGTAAAATTAGATTGGGATAGATATTATCCTTATAATGATATATTTAGAATAGTACTAGGTAATGTATCGTCTAGTAGTAGTGGTGTACCATATAATCTAAAAGAATATTATTTATCAAAAGGATATTCATTAACTGATAGAGTAGGAACAAGTTATATCGAATATCAATACGAAGATTATTTAAAAGGAGTTAAACCAACATATTTATTAAATAGTGATGGAAGTTATCAAGAATTAACTAAAGGTTCTAGAGGTAATGATATAGTACTTACTATAGATATAAAATTACAACAAGAAGTAGAAAAAATATTAGAAGAAGAATTGATAAGAGCTAAGAAAGAAAAATATACAAATTATTTTGATAAATCTTATGTAATTATAAATGATCCAAATACAGGTGAAATACTTGCGATGGCAGGAAAACAAATAGTAGAAAATGATGATGGTACATATACCATATTAGATTATACTCCTGGAGTAATAACATCATCAGTAACACCAGGTTCTATAGTAAAAGGTGCATCTCATATAGTAGGATATAATACAGGTGCGCTTAAAATAGGAGAAGTTAGGAACGATGCTTGTATTAAAATAGCGTCTACTCCTCTTAAATGTTCATATAGTATGCATGGAAATATAAATGATTTAGCTGCACTTAAATATTCATCAAATACATATCAGTTTCAAACTGCAATTAAAGTAGGTAAAGGAAATTATTCATATAATAAACCACTTGTTATAGATGAATCTGCATTTGATATATATAGAAGTATATTTAGTGAATTTGGATTAGGTGTTTTAACAGAAATAGATCTACCTAATGAATCATTAGGATATAAAGGTACAAATAGATTATCTGGATTATTACTTGATTTTTCTATAGGACAGTATGATACATATACACCTATACAAATATCACAATATATGACAACTATCGCAAATGGTGGAAATAGAATGCAACCTCAAATACTTAAAGCTGTATTTGAATCAAGTGATAAACCACTTGAAAAACTTGTATATGAAAATGAACCTAAAATATTAAATACTGTTAATACAGATAAAAAATATATGGATAGAGTAAAAGAAGGATTTAAGCAAGTTTTATCTAGTGGAGGTACAGGAGCAGGTTATGTAGATTATAAATACAAGCCAGCAGGTAAAACAGGTACTGCACAAAGTTTTTTAGATACAGATTTAGATGGAGTAATAGATACTGCAACTACAACAGCTAATTTTGCTGGATATGCACCATATAATAATCCTAAAGTAGTATTTACAGTAATATCGCCAGATATCGCACCAGAATCAGTAAGTTATGGTAGAATGAGTAAGGTAAATACTAGAATAAGTCAAAAAGTTAGCAAAAAGTACTTTGAAATTTATGGATAATTTGCTATAATATATGGGAAATGACGAAAAAGGAGGAGATACTATGGCTAAAAAAGGAGAAGCAAGACAAAGAATAACTCTTAAATGTAGTGAATGTGGAGAAGAAAATTTTCGTACTGAAAAAAATAAAAGAAATACTACAGAACGTTTAGAACTAAATAAGTTCTGTCCAAAATGTAAGAAGAATACCCTTCACAAAGAAGCAAAATAATACTTTAAAAGGAGGTAAATCATGTTTAACGTAAATGATATAAAAAATGGAATGACAATTCTATTTGAAGATAGTATATATACAGTATTAGAGTTTTCACATGTAAAACCAGGTAAAGGAGCTGCATTTGTTCAAGTAAAACTTAAAAATTTACGTACTGGATCAATAGTTGAAAAAAGATTTAATTCAGGTGTAAAACTTGAAAAAGCTATTGTACAAAAAGTAGGAATGCAATTCTTGTATGCAAATGGAGATACATATAATTTCATGAATATGGAAACATATGAACAAATAGAATTATCAAAAGATCAATTAGGAGATAATGTAAATTATTTAAAAGAAGGATTAGATGTATTAATATCTTTCTATGAAGGAGAATTATTAGGTGTAATTTTACCTGCACAAGTAGATTTAAAAGTAGTTAAAACAGAACCTGCTGTAAAAGGAAATACAACTAATAATGCTACTAAAGATGCTACACTTGAGACAGGACTAGTAGTAAGAGTACCATTATTTATTGAACAAGATGAAGTAATATCAGTATATACTGCTGATGGTAAATATGCATCACGTGCTTAATTAAATAATGTTAAGATAGAAATTCTATCTTTTTTTGTACTTGATAAAAATAAAAGTTTGTTATTTAGAAGAACTATATAAAAAAGTTAAATAAAATTAACAAAATTAACAAAATTATACACTAAATATTAATTTCTGTGTATAATTTTGTTAAAACTATATTGATTTATATTATTACTAAAAGAGAAAACTTTCAATTTGTTATCATATTACTTAAATTTACTATAATATTTATATTGTTAGTTAAATAGAAAAAACATCTGATTTCAACAATTGTTGATTTCAGATGTACCATATAAGGGATAACATCTGATTCTCTCAATCAAATGTATCCTTTTTTATTATATGCAAGTTTTCTTGCTAAATATATAATACTATAAAAGAATATCTTTTGCAAGTTCTTAAAAAATTTATACAGGTTAAAGACACGAAAAAAATTTAAGACCTATGAAAAGCCTTTGATTTTCATAGGCTTTTTCTCTTAAAATCTAA
>CANROP010000066.1 GCA_947632265.1 uncultured Bacilli bacterium | reverse complement strand
CTCATAAATTAGAATAAAAAGCAGCCCTTTTTTGCTACTTTCTATTTTTTTTTACTTTGTAAAGTCTGAGTAGTTACTGTTTAACCTGTTTTTTCTCTCAACACTATTGATTTTTCCATTAAAATTATATATAATATTACTGTAATCTAATAAATTTTTTAGATTCATGATTCAACAACTCCTTTTTATTCTCAAATTTATTATATAATAGTGAGTTGTTGTTTTCAATAGTTTATTTCATATTGAAAAATATATGTCGGCATATAAAAATACAGTTAGACCATAAAATATAATGCCTAACTGTATTTTATTTTTTCATTAAGGAAAATTTTTGATTTGCCGACATAAAAAATGGGATACCCCAGGCGAGATGAATGCTCACATATAAAATATGCTTACTGGCATTGCCAACACATCGTTAATCCTTCACAAGTATCCCATCCACAAATATATTGTACCAAATTTCTAACGAAAAGTCAGTAAACTTAATAAATTTACTGAAAAATATTGAAAAATAAAAAGTGTTGGAGTATTATAACTTTTGCTCAAAGAGAGATAATAAACCAACACATTTATTATTATACTCATTTTTTCTTAAATGTAAAGGTTTATTTCTCTCTTTGATAATTGAAGGGAGTTTTTTTATGAATACTGATGAAAATCAAAAAATTTGGATTAATAAAATCCAACAAAATCTAACATTAAGAGGAATGATAATGTCAAGATATTTTTGTAGGTTTCCCGACATTTTTATTTTCGTCATTTCCTACAAATTTATTTTAGCATTATCACTTTTGTCCTTCCATAAGATGCTTCTCTGCATACAATTATAAATTATTTTATATTTTTTTACAACTTTTTATATATAATCATGTTGATTATATGCCCATTTTATTCATTTTAACTTGAAAAGATAAGGAAAAAGTGTTATTATATTCGGGCTTGAAAGGCAATATAATTATTAAAATGATTAAGGGTGATAATGTGATATTAGAAGAAAGAATTGATAAATTATTTAAATACATTAGTCCTATAGATAATGATAAGTTATCAAAGTTAAATAAAACTGATTTATGTGAGTTATTAAAAAATATACAAAGTTATTATTTGAAATTAAGAAATTGTCTTGGATTTGATAACTATGTAACTATTGGATTAGAGATAGAATTTGAAAATTCTATGAATGAAATAATTAAGAAAAAGTTAAAAGAATCAAATTTTAAAAATCATTGGGATTTAAAACTTGATGGTACTTTAAATAATGGCGGGGAGATAACTTCTGATATTCTTTTTGATACAAAAGAAAATTGGGATGAATTAAAAAAAATTTGCTCTATAGTTAAAGAAAATGCTATGATTGGTAAAAATTCTGGTGCGCATATTCATATAGGAACACAAGTCCTAGGAGATAAAGATGAATCTTGGAAAAATTTTTTAAGTCTTTGGGAAGCCTATGAAAATATAATATATAGATTTTCATATGGAGAATATTTAAATGCAAGAGATGGAATGCTTCTATACTCTAAAACTATATCAAAAGAAATAAATGAACTTTATAAAAAGATTAATAAAAAAGATATTACTAAAGAAGATATAATAGAATATTTTAAAGGTGATAGAAATCAAGCTATTAATTTTGAAAATGTAGTTGAATTTTATGGAATTAGTTATTTTAATACTATAGAATTTAGATGTCCAAATGGAACATTAAATCCAGTTATTTGGCAAAATAATGTAAATTTATTTGTTAACTTATTAAAGTATTCTAAAAGTAATACATATAATGCTGATATCATTAAAAGAAGAAGGATAATTAATGGAGATAAATTTATTAATTGTAATCCTAGAACTACTTTAGAATTATACAGCAATATTTATTTAGAACAAGCATTAGAATTATGTGATATGATATTTAATAATAATATTGATAAAATTTATTTTTTAAGACAATATCTAAAATCTTATCAAACTAATAATAAAGAATTATCTAAAGTAAAAACTTTTACTATATATTAAAGGCTATAACTTTGTTGTTATAGCCTAACTTTTTATATTACCGAGTAATATATCTAATTTTGTATTACCATTTACTATAGTTCCCTCTTTAAGACTTTGACTTACAACATATCCAAATCCTTCAAAATTACATTCAATAAGAGCTAACTCACAGAATTTAGAAACATCATATCTAGACCAATTCTTCATATTTGGTATAGTTATATTATCTATGTTATTGGTAAGTAAGAATATTCTATCCCCTTCTATAACTTCAGTATCTTTTTTAGGATATTGTCTTGTTATTTTATTTCCATTACCTATAACGACTACATTCAGTTTTTTACTTTCAAGTTCACTTTTTACATCTGTTACATTTTTATTTATATAACTAGATAATGTATTAGTAACATTAACTGTATTTTCTACTTTATTATTAAATATACCTTTGTATTTTGATATATTTTTTATAAGTTCTTTTACAGCTTCTGGAAGTGCAGTATTAGCACTTTTAACAGGCTTTTTAGCTGCTGCATATATTATTATTTCTGGATCATCTTTAGGATACATAAGTGCGACTGAAACAATATAATCGTTTGATCCAGTTAAATATTTACCATTTTCATAGATTTGCGCTGTACCTGTTTTACCTATTATGTCATAATCTTCTATATAATATCTAGCGCCCGTTGGACTATTTGGTAATATTACTGTTTCCATTAAGTCTTTAATTTTTGTTATAGTAGAACTACTTACTAGTGGTTCACTCTTTTCAACGGGTGTTATAATTTCTTCTTTTGTTTCTGTATTTACAATTTTACTTATAATATGTGGTTTTAACATAACTCCATTATTAGCTATTATAGTAAGGGCTTGAAGTTGTTGAATTGCTGTTGTAGATATACCCTGTCCAAATCCTGTTGACATTTTTTCATTTTCATAATTCCAACCTATTTTTCCACTTTCTTCTCCTGATAATTCTATTCCTGTCTTATCTCCAAATCCAAAACTATATAAACAATTTTTAAAAGTTTCATCATCTATATAATCTTTTATAATATTTATAATAGCTACGTTAGATGAGTAACTAAAACCAGCATCATAAGTTAAATATCCCCATCCTTTTTTATCCCAGTCATGTATTACTACGTTATTTCCAAAATCATAACTACCACTTAAATATTTTTTACTTCCATCATATTTTCCAGTTTCAATCGCACACATATAAGTATATATTTTCATAACTGAACCTGGTTCATATGTATATGATATAAGTGGACTTTGATAACTCATATTACTTGGTAAATTGTTTGGATTATATGAAGGATTTGTAGAACTAGCAAGTATATCTCCCGTTTTAGCATCTAAAACAGATATCATAGTCCATTCTGGATTATACTCATCATCAACTTGTTTTACTGCACTCTCAGTAAATCTTTGTATATTAGAATCTATTGTTAAATATATATCATATCCATCTATCGCTTCTTTTTTTTCTTCTGGTGTATCTGGTATTTTATATCCGTATTTATCCCTTTGATATTTAGTATATCCATCAACACCTTGGAGTTCAGATTCAAACTTACTCTCTATTCCAAGTTCTCCTACTATAGTATCATCCATTATTTGATAAACATCATAAGATGTAATATTAAATATTATAGTAGCAAGTGTATCTCCATTTGTCTTTATTATTAAAATACTCGTTCCCTCTTTTAAACCAGTAACTATATATCCATCTACACTTATAACTTCTTCGTTTTTTACCTCTATTGTTATATTTTGATAGTTATCAAAATAATTCTTATAATAATCGTATAAATCATAAGTATCTCCTACTTTAACATTTATCTTTGTATATTGTTTAGCATACCCAATAATATAAGAGGCAAAGTTACCATTTGGATAATATCTTTGTGTTGTTTCAACAAATGATATTCCAGGAAGATCTAACTCTTCTATAGCAAGTTTTTTCAACTCTGTTAAATTTTTACCTACAGAACCAAACTCTACTTGCTTTGCCTTACTATTTAATCTAGATAGTATATATTCATAATTTTCTTCTCCAAGTATGGATGCGAGTTTAGTTGCTGTATAGTCTTTATCAACTACGTGATCTGGATTTTTTTCATCTTTTGTTCTAGAAGGATCTAAATAAGCAATTAATGTATATGAAGATATATTATGAGCTAAAATATTTCCTTCAAAATCATATATAGTTCCCCTTTTAGCAGGTATTATAGAAGCAACTGTATTTCTTTTGGATGCAAAATCTTTCATATTTATACCATAAACATTTTTTGATAAACCTAAGTAACAAAACTGTATAAATAAAAGAATTATAATTAAAAGAAATACATAAAAACAATATATGGGTGCTTTAAAGCTATTTTGTGATTTATTCTTCATATCTATTTAAATCCTTTCTACTATAATAATTATACCTTTAAGATATATATTTGTAAATATTTTATATAGTAAAAAAATATGCATTTAACATATTTATTTTATAACTACAATATTTTCATTTTTATAAGTTAGGCCTTGTTCTTTAGCAACCTCACTTAAATTCTCATAAGATGTAAGCTCATTTACTTGCATAACTAAACTTTGATTTTTCTTTTCTTGATTCTCTATATTATATGAAACGTGCTCGATATCCATTTTTAAATTACTTATACTTGCACTTGAAAAAACTTTTGTTACAATAGTTAAAATAAAGCATAAAACACCTAATGTATATAACATTCTTTCTCCTTTAGTAATTTTTACAATTTTTTTAGTATTTATTTTCATATTATCAACCGATTCTTTCTATTATTCTAAGTTTAGCACTCCTAGCTCTATTATTTTCTTCTAATTCTTTTTTACTTGGTTCTATTGATTTTATAACCTTATACTTTGGCAAATATTGATCTGGTATAACAGGTAATTTTTTTAGTGTAGGATCAATAGAACTTACTTTCTTAAATATATCTTTACATATTCTATCTTCAAGTGAATGAAATGTTATAACACATAACCTTCCACCTACGTTAAGTAAATCTAATGCATCGTTTAGGCTTTTTTCTAGTACGTTTATTTCATCATTTACTTCTATTCTTATTGCTTGAAATGTTTTACGTGCTGGATGATGTTCTCTTTTATACTTTTCTGGAACACTATTTTTTATAACCTCAACTAACTCAAGTGTAGTTGTTATAGGTCTATTTGAAATAATCTCGCGTGCAATACTTGTTGAATACTTTTCTTCTCCATATTTACGGAGTATATCTACTAAAGATTCATATGAATATGTATTTACTACTTCGTATGCTGTAAGATTAGCACTCTTATCCATTCTCATATCAAGTCTTGCATCTTTATGGAAACTAAATCCCCTATCCGTTTCATCTAATTGAGGGCTAGATACTCCAAGATCATATAAAATTCCATCTACTTTAGTTACATTTCTTTTTTTTAATTCTTCTTTGATATTTACGAAATTACTATTTATTATTTCATAGTTACTACCTATTTTATCTAATCTTTCACGACTAGATTTAATCGCATCTATATCTTGATCAAAGGCGAATAATTTACCACTTTTTATTCTTTCTAAAATTTTACTACTATGTCCACCATATCCTAAGGTACAATCAACTATTATACTATCATCATTTAATAATAAATTATCTATACATTCATCTAATAAAACTGATTTATGCATATTACATATTTGTGAAAAGACTATCTGCTATCTCTGATAAATTTTCTTCATTCAAAGATATAAATTCTTCCCAACAATCCTTACTCCATATTTCAAGTCTTTCATCGACACCTATAATTATGCAATCTTTTTCTAACTTTGCATAATCAACTAAAGGTTTCGGTATGTTGATTCTTCCTTGTTTATCGTATTCACAAGTAGTAGCTCCTGACAAAAATATTCTCATATATTGTCTTTTACCTTTTGTATCAGGTAGTTCTTTATATTTATTTATTATATTTTCCCAACCTGATTTAGGATAAAGAAATAGGCATCCGTCAAGTCCTCGTGTAACTATGAAATTTTCTCCTAAGCCTTCACGTACTTTAGAAGGAATTATTATTCTTCCTTTACTATCAATACTGTGATGATACTCTCCCATAAACATAGTTATCACCCCCACTTTTTACCACTTTCTTACACCTTGTACCACAATTATAATATTTTTTAATAAAATTGTAAATACTTTTTAACATAAAATTATAAAAAAAAGTTACAGTTCAGTCAAGACACTAGAAAATAAGTAAGGATTACTTACTTTTTTTCATATTATAATGGTTTCATTATT
>CANROP010000065.1 GCA_947632265.1 uncultured Bacilli bacterium | reverse complement strand
TGCCTCGCAAACCCTTATAAAACCTACTACTTTCCACAACAATTTTTGTATTTCTTACCACTGCCACATGGACAAGGTTCATTTCTACCAATTTTCGTTACTCTTTTAGGTGTTGCCTTTTTCACTTTTTCTTTATCTTCATTTGTTACACCCTCTGCAACTTTCTTACGTTCACTATTTTGTCTTACTTCTGCTTTTAATAAGTAAGTTGTTACTTGTGCATCAATCTTAGATTGTAATTCATCAAATAAATTAAATCCTTCTGTTGTATATTCTCTTAATGGATCATTTTGTGCATAACTTCTTAAGTGAATACCTTCTCTTAAATGAGCCATAGTATTAATATGTTCCATCCAATATGTATCAATAACATTCAACGTTATAGCTTTTTCAAATTCATCAGTTACCTCTTTTGGAATATCTTTTATCTTTTCTTCATATAAAGCAACTATTCTTTGGTATAAATAATCTATTATTTCTAAAGAATTCTTATATTCAATTTCATCAAATATAACCTTATCTTTTAATAAATCATTAACTGCTTCTAATACTTCAGACTTATCATTTCTATTTAATTTTTCATTTTCATCTAAATGTGAATAAACTATGTCAGATACATAATTTCTAAATGTTTCAAGTGTTAATTCATGAATAGATTCCATATCTAGTATTGAATTTCTTTTTTCATAAATGATTGTTCTTTGTTCATTTATAACATTATCATAATCAAGTAAAGTTTTTCTCATATCAAAGTTATTTCCTTCAACTCTTTTTTGAGCTGATTCTATTGAATTTGATAACATTTTATTTCTTATTGAAACATCTTCACTAAAACCTACTCTTTGTAACATCATTTTAGCTCTATCAGTACCAAATCTAATCATTAAGTCATCTTCAAATGATACACAGAATTGACTTTCTCCTGGGTCTCCTTGACGTCCTGAACGTCCTCTTAACTGGTTATCGATACGTCTTGATTCATGTCTTTCTGTTCCTATTACAAATAATCCACCTAATTCTTTTACTTCGTCTGTTAATTTAATATCTGTTCCACGTCCTGCCATGTTTGTAGCTATTGTAACTGCACCTTTTTCACCTGCCTTAGCGATTATCTCTGCTTCTCTAGCATGATTTTTGGCATTAAGTACTTCGTGTGGTATATGCATTTTTTTAAGTCTTTCACTAATAAGTTCACTAGTTTCAACTGCAACTGTTCCGACAAGAACTGGTTGCCCTGTTGCATGACGCTCTTTTATCTCATTTACTATAGCCTTATATTTGCCTTCCTTTGTAGCGAATAACAAATCTCCATAGTCTTTTCTTATAACTGGTTTATTTGTTGGAATAGTTATAACGTACATGTTATATATATCTCTAAATTCTTCTTCTTCTGTCTTTGCTGTACCTGTCATTCCTGATAACTTCTTATACATTCTAAATAAATTTTGGAATGTTATTGTAGCAAGCGTTTTAGTTTCTTCATTTATCTGTACTCCCTCTTTTGCCTCTATTGCTTGATGAAGTCCATCAGAATAAGTACGTCCTTGCATTAATCTTCCTGTAAATGGATCTACAATAACTATTTTCCCATCATTTATAACATAGTCAACATCAACTTTCATAGAGTAATTTGCTCTTAAAGCTTGATTTATAAAATGAACTAGATTAGTATGTTTTATGTCATATAAGTTATCTACTCCAAATGTTTTTTCTGCTTTCTCTATTCCTACTTGATCTAGAGATGCGGTCTTAGTTTTCTCATCATATATGTATCCATCGTTTTCTTTTAAACCTTTTACGAATTTATCAGTTTGCATATATAAATTTGCTGATTTCATAAATCCGCCTGATATAATTAATGGAGTTCTTGCTTCATCTATTAAAACTGAATCGACTTCATCTATGATTGCAAAGTTATATCCTCTAGCTACTCTATCTGTTGCACGTATAACCATGTTATCCCTTAAGTAATCAAATCCAATTTCATTATTTGTAGAATATACTATATCACAGTTATACACATCTCTTTTTTCTGATGGGCTTAATTCTCTATAATTAACACCTACTGTAAGTCCTAAAAATTTATATATTTCTCCCATCCAATTAGCATCACGTTCAGCTAAGTATTCATTAACTGTTATAATATGTACTCCATCTCCAGTTAATGCATTAAGATATGCTGGCATTGTTTCTGTCAAAGTTTTACCTTCACCAGTTTTCATTTCAGCAATATTACCATAATGTATAGCTAAACCTCCAAGCAATTGAACATAATAAGGTTTTTCTCCTATAACACGGTATGATGCTTCACGAGCAGTTGCGAAAGCTTCTACTTTTATATCTTCTAAAGTCTCTCCATTTGCAAGTCTTTCTTTAAATTCTATTGTTTTATTTTTTAACTCTTTATCTGATAGCTTAGAATATTCATCATCTAATTTAATTATTTCATCAGCTATTTTTTTAAACTTTTCAAGTTCTTTATATTCATGATCAAATATACTTTTTAATAATTTCATGTCTCATTCTCCTTTTGTATATATATATTTTATCAAAAAACTTATAAAATTAACAGTATTATTGAAAAAAATAGGTAATTAAACCTATTTAATTTCCAATATACCGTAATCTCCATCTTTTCTTCTATATAAAACTTCTACTTCACCTGTATCTATGTTTCTAAATGCGAAGAAATCATGACCTATAAGTTCCATTTGTAAAATTGCTTCTTCTTCGTTCATAGGTTTACTTTCTATAACTTTTCTTTTAACTATATTACTTGAATTTTCTACTTCATCATTATTTTCAAAATTCAAAGCAAACTCTTTAGTAAAATCTTTATCTACTCTTTTACTCATTCTTGTTTTATTTTTTCTAATCTGTCTTTCAATTTTATCAGATACTTTATCTATAGATGCATATAAATCTTTATGCTCTTCCTCTCCTCTTAACATAAATTTATTTGCATTTATAGTTACTTCAACAACTTGATTATTTCCTCTTAATTTGATAAGAACTGTAGCTGTTATGTCGTCAGGATTTTCAAAATACTTATCTAACCTCCCTATTTTTTCTTCTATGTAACTTCTTATTGAATCAGTTACTTCTAGTTTTTTTCCATGAATATTAAATCTCATACTATCAATCCTTTCTGTAATTATTATACCATATGGTTTAATAACTCTGCAACAATTATTAAGATTTTCACAAACTTTTTATGATGGAGGATTAAAAAAACTGCCTATATATAAGCAGTTAATTAAACTAAGGCTGTCTTGATTTCTATAACATTTTTAGCTTGTAAACCTTTATCAGTTCTTACTAGATCAAATTTTACATATTGACCTTCAACTAAAGTTTTATATCCTTCAGAAAGAATTGATGAATAATGAACAAAGATATCTTCTTTATCAGTATATTCAATAAATCCAAAGCCTTTTTCGTTGTTAAACCATTTAACTTTACCTGTTATCACAAGTACATCTCCCTTCTATTCCTACTTTAATACAAAACATCATAAAACTTACTACATCTTCCCTAATTGAAAACTTCAATTATATGACTCTAGAATCTTATAAATTTCACTGGGAAACGATATAATTTTAACATATATAATTAATGTGATAAATACTAAATGCACAAAGTGACCATTTTAGTGCATGAAATTAAAAAACGTGCAAACTGGTAAAACACATTTTAGTTTAATAGGCGAGTAAATGCACACTTAAGTCAATTTGTATTTAATTTTTTTTATTTAAATATTATAATTTATTGTTGAAATAGCGATTTTAATGAAAATTTAATTATAGTCATATATAAAAAATAACACTAATTGTAATAGTGTAAAGTTAAAGGAAATAAAATATAGTTTAGTAAATATATCTAACTTAACTAGATAGGTAGTAGTTTAAATTGTATGATATTTTTAAATAATGAAAGTAGCTTTAAATGTTAGCTAATTTACTTGCAACATTAAGATTTAAAGCTACACATACTGATTCAAGCTTGGGTAGTAATGTTCTTTGATTTATAAGAATACACAGTTAAATAATCTTAAAAAATTAAAATAAAACACATTGATTTACATATAAATATTTCAATGTGCTTTTTTATATTTAATTATTATTATTTGACTAAAAATATTCTTACTTATTTCTGTTTTATTCTCAAGTATAGTATTATTTTTAACTATATCCCTAACTAATGAAAGACCATATCCATGTCCTCTTCCTTTTGTTGTATATCCATTATCAAAAATTTTATTTGTATCTATATTACCAATATAATTGTTAGAAAATTTAACCATAATAATGTTCATCATATTTTGCAGACTTTCTTTTTATATTTATCTGAAAGTAAATCTATTGTCTCTCCATTATCAAAAGTAATTATTTTATTTGCTTTATCTATCATAACTTTTCTATCAGAATTAATATAGCATGCTCTATGTGTCTGAACAAATCTATCATCAAGCATTTCTATAATATATGTAAGAGATTTACTAACTTTAAATTCAGAATAATCTGTTTTAATTATAGTTTTTCTTTCAAAACTATCTTTAGTTATATAAAGTATATCGTTAACATTTATAGTATACAAAATATTTCTATCTAAAAATCTTATAGTATTCTTTTTATTAAGCAAATCAAATGCTTTTTCTAATGATTTAGTTAGTCTCTTTTCTAAATTATCAAATTTGTTTATGAATGATAGAAATAATAAATCGTTTTTTAGTATTAAACTTCCTAGTTCTTCATGAACAGTTAAAAATATTATTACACTATCAACATCTTTTCTTCTTATATCTCTTGCAACATCTATTCCAGATTTAGTTGGGGTTGCGATATCTAATAAGTAAATTTTAGATGGCATTTTGCTTTCTACTTTAGAATAGAAATTCTTATCATAATCGTTAAATGTAAAGATATTATATTCTTTCTTATTTTTACACATGCATTCCTTAACTATTCTTGCAATGATATTTCTATCTTTTTCATTATCATCACAAAGTATTATATTTATCACATAATCACTCCTAATTAAGGCACTATCCTATTACATAATAACACAAAAGCCCTTTGTTTTCAATATTTTCGTGGCACATATAAATATTAATTAACCAAAAAGAGGCTGCTAGTTTGCATCCTCCTTAACTAATTCTAAAATAACCATTAAAGCATCATCTCCACGACGTTCAGTAAGTTTTAAAATTCTTGTATATCCACCATTTCTATTTGCATATCTAGGTGCTAAATCATCAAAAACTTTTTTAACTGCTACTGTATCGTTGTGTAGGAAAGCTAATGCATTTCTTCTTGCTACTAAAGAGCCATCTTTACCATAAGATATCATTTTATCAACAAATTTACGAACTTCTTTAGCTCTAGTTTCTGTTGTTTCGATTCTCTCATTCATAATAACTTCTCTAGTTAAATTAGCAAGCATGCTTCTTCTATGCTTATTTGTACGTCCTAGTTTTCTATAAGCCATAATATTCCTCCTAACTATTAATCGTCTTCGCGGAATCTAAGTCCCATATCCTTAATCTTATCGATTACTTCTTTTAAAGACTTTTTACCTAAGTTACGAATTTTCATCATTTCAACTTCTGACTTAGCAGTTAAATCTCCTAATGTATTAACACCTGCTCTTTTTAAGCAATTGTAAGCTCTAACAGAGAAATCTAAGTCATCAATTGATGTTTCTAATTTTTTAAGTTTGCTATCTTCTTGTTTTGCATTCATTATTCCTGTAACATCAGATATTTCACTTAAGTTAGTAACAATATTTAAATGTTCAATCATAATTTTAGCTGCAAGAGCCATAGCTTCTTCTGGTCTAATTGATCCATTAGTAAATACTTCCATGATTAATTTATCATAGTTTGCATCTTGACCAACACGAGCATTTTCAGTCTCATAACTAATTCTTTCAATTGGTGAATATAATGCATCGATTGGAATGAATCCAACTTTTTGATTTTCAATATATTTTTTATTTTCGTTAGATGGTACATAACCACGTCCATTTGCAACTATTAATTCCATATCAAGTTTTCCACCTTTAGCTATAGTAGCTATCACTTGATCTTTGTTGATTATTTCGACGTCTGAATCAGTTTGTATATCTCCTGCTGTAACTACACCTTCTTTATCGGCGTATAATTTTAATATTTTTTCTTCATCTGTATTGTTCTTTACAACAACGTTTTTAAGATTTAATACTATTGAAGTGACATCTTCAACAATTCCTTCTTTAGTTTGAAATTCGTGCATTACTCCATCTATTTTTACTGCAACTATGGCACTTCCTGGCATACTTGATAGCATAATTCTTCTAAGTGCATTTCCAAGTGTTGTACCAAATCCTCTTTCTAGAGGTTCTAGTTCAAATTTACCATAGTTTTTATCCTCTACATATTCTGTTATTTTATATATTGGTTTTTCAAAATTTAACATAGTATCACTCCTTCTTATTAACCACGTGGACGTTTTGGTGGACGACATCCATTATGTGGAATAGGTGTAACATCAGATATAGATGTAATTTCTAAACCT
>CANROP010000064.1 GCA_947632265.1 uncultured Bacilli bacterium | reverse complement strand
AGCGACTATCCGAAATTGGTCTATGAAGAGGCTAAGTTTCTATGAAGTAGAAAAGAATGCCAGTGATGGCATTCAGGTTAAAATTTATTTTGACTTTTGTTCTGTTCACTTATTCATAATGCCTAATCTATTTCTAATATGCTTTTTTACTTCTTCTATATCGTTAAAGTAAATAACTTTATCTTTTAACTTTTCATAAGTTTCATTACCCTTACCTAAAACCATAACCATATCTCCTGGTCTAGCTATATCTATAGCCCTTTTTATTGCTTCACTTCTATCTATAACTATTTCGTAATTTTTATAATCCTTTATTTTTTCTATCATCATTTCTATAATATCTTTAGGATCTTCACTTCTTGGATCCTCATATGTAAAGATTGCTATATCAGAACCATCAGCTACTATTTTACCGACATCTTTTCTTTTGTATGGATCTCTTTCTCCTGCTTGACCTATAACTACAATACTTCTTTTTATTGGCAATAGTTTTACATATTCAAGTAATTTTGTAATCCCATTTGGAGTATGTGCATAATCTACCATTACATAAAAATCTTGTCCTTCATCAATTAGTTCTAGTCTTCCACTTACTTTAAGTAATTTTATTCTATCTTCTATATCTTCAAATTTATAACCTAAAGCAAATAGTGTTAAAAGAGCGGCAGATAAATTATATACATTAAATAATCCTGCCATTGGACTATCTATTTTATATTCATTTCCTTTATATACTATTGTAAATAGATTTCTACCTGGAAATAATTTTATATCTTTGAAATATAAATCATTATCCATATCTTTTCCATAAGTTAATACTTTACCTCTTGATGAACTTTTTGCTTTTTCAAAATGTTCATCATCTCTATTTAATATACAAAAACCACTTTCTTTAGTTTGACTAAATAATTTACATTTATCATTTATATAATTCTCAAGTGTTCCATGAATATTTAAATGTTCACTAGTAATATTGGTTAAAATTGATACATCGTACTTTATATTTTTAACTCTACCACGCATAAGTGCTTCACTACATACTTCCATAGAACAGTATTTGCACCCTGCATTTACAAATTCATCAAAGTATCCATAAAGTTTATCTGAATCTGGAGTTGTATTATTTGTGTCCTTATTAAATTTAGAACAACTATATCCATTAGTTCCTATATAGCCACAATTTGAATTACCAAGTAAAGTTTGAATCATAGTAGCTACGCTTGTCTTTCCATCTGTTCCTGTAACCCCAATCATAGTAAGTTTATTTTCAGGTTCATCATAAAATTTAGAACAAAGTATAGGAAGTAAATCATTTGGATTATCTACTTTTATAATTGGCACACTTTTTTTACCTACATCTTTTTTAACTATTACAGCACTCGCTCCTCTTTCTATCGCATCATCTATAAATTGATGCCTATCTAAAGTTCCCATATCTGTACAAACAAATAGATTACCAGGTTCTATTTCTTTAGAGTTAATTTTAATACCAGTTACTTCAATATCACAATTAGTATCAATTAATTGATTTAATTTTTTCATATCATCACCTTAAAAACATGATAAAATAATTATGTTATATTTGTCAAGCAAAGAATAATTATTTTATAAATAAATAAAAAATGTATTAAAAATATAGACTTTATTATATAATATAGAAGTGGTGGTATTATGGACATAAATATAATTTGTGCATGTACAGATTTAGGTGTACATGTAGATGGTTCAGATTTAGGGCCTTTAGAATTAACAAAAAATTTAGATATTAAAAAATATATAATAAATAAAGAAAATATAATAAAAAGTATAGATAAAAATGATTTAAGAAAAAATGAAGGTTCTATAAATAAGTTTACTAAAGAAACTTATAGTTGTGTTTCTAACATATTAAAAAGTAATTCATTTCCTCTTTTAATCGGTGGGGATCATAGTTGTGTGATTGGTTCTGCCCTAGCTAGCAATGATTACTATAAAAATATAGGTATTATCTGGGTAGATGCACATGGGGATTATAATACTTTTGAAACAACAAGGACAGGTAATATTCACGGATTACCACTAGCTGCAATTACTGGATATAAATGTGACGATCTAACTTGCTTTATAACTAATAATCATATTAATCCTAAAAATTGTGTTATAGTGGGTGCGCGTAGTATAGATCCATGGGAAATAGGAAATTTAATAGATGCAGGTGTTACTATATTTACTACAGATGATGTAAAAAGTGAAGGTGCATCTAATATTATGAGTCGTGCGATTAGTATTGCATCAACTAATACATCTGGAATACATATAAGTTATGATATAGATGTAATAGATCCTATAATTGCACCAGGTGTTAGCATCCCAGAAGTAAATGGAATAAATGAAGATGAAGCATATGAAATAATGAATGAAATAATTAAAAATAAAGATATTATTAAATCATTTGATTTAGTTGAATTTAATCCCTTACAAGATATAGATGATAAAACTAAGAATATTGCGCTAAATCTTTTAAATATGTTTATAAATGCAAAAATGTAATGGTCATTCATTACATTTTATTTTAATTCTTTTATGTTATTTATATTGTTATAAGTAATATCTATACTATATAAATATCCATAATAATTTTGTAAATCTATTAATACATGTTTTATATACTTATCTTCTTCTACTGTAATAGTAGAAATTATATTACAATTAATTTCATCACATGAATACTCATTATCTATAAAATCTAAATATTTATCTATAGTTATTTCATAATTTGATTTTTTACTATCATCGTTATAAGTTACTTCATTTATAAAAGTACTTAAATCTATTAACTTTTGAATACTAGAATATTTATAATAATTTAAAAATGGAAAAGTATTTTCTACTATATTTGATTTATCACTACTTGAGTATATTATATCGTCTTCTTTATAATAATTTATACCATCTATATTAAAAAGTTCTCTATTTTTATTATATGTACCTTCAATATTTGTAACTGTATTATTGTCTATAATTTTATATATATATTCATAACTTTCTACTTCATCTAACTCGTCATCTACTATTATATTAGATTTAGAATCTGCACTATGTAAAACTATATATACAAATATAAAAAATATAAAATATAATATAAACATTGTTATAGATCTTTTTTTAGGATCTTTTAATCCTTCTTTTATACTTCTAATAAAATCCATAAACTACCCTACTATTTTACCTACTAAAGGCTCATGTAATCCATTTACATATGAGGTTGCACTCATCTTAGATTTACCTTCTGGTTGTATTTCAGTTAATATAATAACTCCATTACTAGTTTTTACTCCAATACCTTCTTTATATATTTTAACTATTTCTCCATCTAATTTACTAGGATAAAAATCATCTCCTATAATTGATGAAAATACTTTTATTCTCTTACCATCAAGAGTAAAGTATGCACCAGGAAAACTGTTAAGTCCTCTTATTTGATTGTATACCTGTTTACTAGTTTTACTGAAATCAACTTTTTCATCATCTGGTTTTATAATTGGAGCAAATGTCACCTCATCTACATTTTGCGCGGTTCTAGTATTCGTTCCATCTATTATACTTGGTAAAACTTCTATTAATAATTCACTACCTAATTTACTTAATTTATCATGTAAGGTACTTGCTGTATCGTTTGGTTCTATATCTATACTCTTTTGAGCAATTATATCCCCATCATCCATGCCCTTTGCCATATACATGATAGTAATTCCTGTCTTTTTATAATCTTCCATAATAGCTCTATGTATAGGCGCACCTCCTCTTAATTTAGGAAGAAGCGAAGCATGTACATTTATACATCCTAATCTAGGTGCGTTAAGTAATTCCTCTGGAAGTATTTGTCCATAAGCACATGTAATAATTATATCTGGATTTAAATCTATTATTTCTTGGTATTCTTCACGTATTTTATTTAACTGTATAACTAATATATTGTTATCTTCTGCAACTATTTTTACAGGAGGTTTAGCTATCTTACCAGTTCTTCCTACTTGTTTATCTGGTTGTGTTACTACAGCTTTAACTTTATAATTTTTTATTAAACTTTCAAGTACAGGGACACTAAATCCTGGAGTACCCATAAATACTATTTTTAATTCTTTTTCTACTTCTATGCTTTCAATATCCATAATATCACCACATAAATTATAGCAAAAATAGATAGAAAAATCTATCTATTTTATTCTACTATTTCTGTAAGCTTTTTAATTTTTTGTTTTATTCTTTGTATTGTATTATCTACGGATTTTTTACTTTTATCTAATATTTTAGCAATTTCATTATATTTAAAACCAGCTATAAGTAAACTAAATACTTGTTCTTCAAGAGGAGTTAAACTATTTTTTATTTTTATTACTAAATCTTCTTCTATTTCTAAATCTAATATAGCTTCTTCTGGATTAGGGTTAGAATCTTTTATAAATTTTGATATTAAATTAGCTTCGTTATCATAAGAAATAGAATCGTTAAGTATTTTATTTTTATTTCTATTAGAAGATATTATTACACTCATGATTTTTCTTTGTATACAAGTTTTAGCATACGTATAGAATAAAATATTGTTAACTTCATGATATCTACTTATAGCGTGATCTAAACCAATCATTCCCTCTTGTATTAAATCACTTTTTTCAAGTCCATTATTTTTACAATATGGGAGCATTTTTGTAGCTATTTTGTTTATTAATGGTTCATATTTTTTTATAATTATGTTGTTAGCTTCCTCATTACCTTCAGCAATATAACTTAATAGTTCATAATCGTTAAAGTCTTTATATTCCATATTTTCCCTTGCTTTCTACATTCTTTGTTTAAGTGCTTCAAATAATACAATAGCAGTTGCAACAGATGCATTTAGGCTGTTTACTTCACCCCTCATAGGAATACTAGCAATGAAATCACAATTCTCTCTTACTAATTTAGACATGCCAGTTCCCTCATTACCACATACTATACATATTTTTCCTTTAAAATCTAATTTAGTATAATCTTCTCCTATCATATCTGTACCAAATATCCAATAACCTTTATTTTTTAATATTTTTATGGTATTTACTAGATTAGTTACTTTAGCTATTTTTATTTTTTCTGTTGTACCAACACTAGTTTTTATTACAGTTGGAGTTACCTCAACACTTCTATCTTGCGGTATTATTATTCCATCTACTCCTGCTGCTTCTGCACTTCTTATTATAGCCCCAAAGTTATGCGGATCTTCGATGTGATCTAAAATGAGAATAATACTATCATCATCACTTATTATATCATATAAGTCACTATACTTATAATCTTTAACACTTAAAATTATACCTTGATGTAATCCGTTTACTTTTTTATCCATATCTATTTTTGAAAGTGTTTCTATATTTATTTTTTTACTGTTTAATTTTTTCATTATTTCATAATCATTAAAGTTGTTTTGTATGAAAACCTTATCTATTTTTCTATCGTTATTTAAATATTCTAAAGCAACATTTTTCCCATATACGTACATATTATCTCCCTTTTATATAATCTATTATTTCTTCTATTCTATCTATTTTATTTTCATAATATAAATATCCGATGAGTGCTTCAAATCCTGTTGCATATTTATAAGTTATGATATCACAATTTTTAGGTTTATGATTACTTTTATGATTTCTAGCACATTTTACTATATTCATCTCATCTTCGTTTAAAAAGTTATCACTTAACATTTTTTCTAGATATGAACGCTGTGATTTAGCACTTACATATTTTATTGATTCACTCTGTAGTTCTTTTACTTTACTTATATTTTTATCTATTAAATATTTTCTTATGTATACTTCATATATAGAATCTCCTAAATATGCAAGTACTAATACATTTTTATTCATCTATATCACACCTATCGAAAGTTATACCTTTTATAATACCATTTTTTATATCGTTTATTATAACATTATAAACTTTATCATAGTCAATTTCTCCACCACTAATTATACATCCTCTTTTTCTTCCAATAATATTTAAAGTTTCTTCTATATCTATATTATTTACTTTATCTATTCCATATCTTTCTTTTAAAATATTATTATAGTATTTATCTAATGTATTTAGTATATAAATACTAACTCTATCTAATGGAAGTATTTCCTCTTTAATAGCAGTTAAACTAGCTAAGTTATAAGCAACTATATTATCGTCTAATTTTGGCCAAAGTATTCCTGGTGTATCTAAAAGTTCTATATCATTATTTACTCTAATCCAATTTAGATTAGTTGTAACTCCTGGTTTATTACCTACATTAGCAACTTTTTTACCTACTAATCTATTTATTAATGTACTTTTACCTACATTTGGAATACCAACAACAAGTACTCTAGTCTTTCTTTTAGTCATACCAAGTTTTTCTCTTTTTAAATTTGTATCAGTCATAATTTGATTTGTAAGTGAGATTAAATTATTTAAATTGGTATTTTGTTCTAGATTTGTACATATTACTGTATATCCTAAATTTTCATAGTACTTTTTCCATTTGCCTGTTTCAATTATATCACATAAATCAAATTTATTCATAATAAGTATTCTCTTTTTATCTTTTATATAGGTATCTATATCTTTTATTTTAGAGGAATATGGCATTCTTGCATCTATTACTTCATATACTACATCTATCAATTTTATATTTTCACTTATTAATCTTTTAGTTTTTGCCATATGTCCTGGATACCAGTTGATTACGGATTTATTAACCCCTTTATCATTATTTTCAATCATTTTCTGCACCTTCTTCTTTTGCTAATTC
>CANROP010000063.1 GCA_947632265.1 uncultured Bacilli bacterium | reverse complement strand
AACTTGCAAATTCTAAAGCTATATCACTACAAGCATAAGTTCCACCATTATTACCTGATTTAGATATTATTCCAATTGCATTAGTTTCTTTAATCCATTTCTGAGGTGATATTTTAAATTTATTACTACCTGCTTCATTCTCAAAGGTGTCGAATTCGACACCTTTGAAATTTTTGTTATTTAATTTTTCCCACAATCCTAAATAAGCAATAACATCTTTATTGCGCATCCAGTTTTGAATAGGATATCTTGGATCATCTTCATCAGCATATCTAGCTAAATCAGTTAGAGAAATATATTCTTTATTCCCTATTCTCATTACATTAATTTTATTATTATTTACATTAATCTCTGATTTTATTATTTCTTTATTCATATTTTTCCCCCTTAGTCACTAAAATAATTTTATCATAAATTATTGGATATTAAAACTCGAACTTATTAAATATTTTAAAAAGTCCGAGTTTATTATCAATCTGGTGGAGCCGAGGAGATTCGCACTCCTGTCCGAATACATTAACACAAAGACGTCTACAAGTTTATTTGATTATTAAATTTCCTTATAGATAAGTTAACCAACAAACAATTTATAAGTAAGTCTATATTATTCATTATTACTTATAGACATCATAATAATATATCCTACTAAATCGAGCCCTTATTAAATCTCGTAGGAAAAGATTTATAAGAGCAGCCTTCATATTAAACTAAGCGAAAGCTAATTGATTTCTGTTTCCAGTTATTTTTATTTGTGAAATCTAACGTTTTACACCTTACGACTTGCAGTCAAAGCTCAAACATATCCGTCGAAACTAGACGACCCCGACTGAATTAAATTATATCATATAATTCATTAATAGTCAATACGGATAACTTTTGTTATAACATCGATATAAGTAAAAGATTTAGTACCAAAATCAGTATCTACTAAAAATACATAATCATATAATTCTTTAATCTTAGCTTCATATTCTTCATATTTATTTCTACCAAGACTATACTTAACCTTAACAACATCACCTAAGTGATCTAACAAATCTTTTTTTACACTTGATATTGTCATCTTGGATACCCCATATACATAGTACCTTTAGTAATAATACCACCTATTCCATCTTTACCATATTTAGTACTTGAGATTATATCTTTTAAATCTATATCTTTATTTATATCAGATAAACTCATACGACTTGCGATTATAGCTGGGTCTAGTGCATGTATATTTATTCTTTTAGGACTGGATGCGAAATTAGCTCCAGCCCTAATTAACTCTTCATAATCTGATTGACAAGCACCCGCTATTATTATTAATTTTTCATGACTTTTTTCAAACTTTCTAGCTTCTTTTACAGCATTTACAAAATTTATACTATTTTTATAATTACTTATATCGTTCTCATTTCCTTTTTTCTTATAATATGCATCATGGCCTGTAATAACTAGTATATTAGGATTATACTCTTCTAGATATGTCCTTATATTCTTAGCTATATCTTTTTCATCTTCACAAATACCCATAGCCATTAAACTAACATTATTATAGTATTTTAAACATCTATCTAAATATTCAGTATCTCCATCTATATGTAATATTTTACCTGGTAAATAAAAATAGTCATCACGTTCTAGTTTACTTGTTGTTTCTTTAAATCTTTCTACTTCATCTGAATCATCACTAACTTCATAATTAACTTTTACTAAATCATCAATATCACTATCCGCACATAGTCTTACATTTGCTCCTTTTAAATAACAGATATCGCTATCAATACTTATTACTCTAAACACCATATCATGATTATGTGATTTCCTAGTTACATAATCCCCTACTTTTATATCCATTTTATCACCACTAAATTTTATGTAAATACTTAATATTTATGAATCCTAATTTGACAAATAGTAAAATAAATGTTAACATATACGGCAATCGAGATTGATAGTCTTAAAAATATTTTTAAGACTATATGTACCTTAAATGAAGGAAAGAAATGGTTTTTTGTTATGAATGATAAAGAAAATGAAATATTAAAAAAAATAAAAGAGTATTACAAAAATTATGGAGCTAAAAAAACAATATTAAATTTTGAAGATGATATATTGAAATTAAATAGTCCTTATCTATCATATTGGTTTGCTTTAAATATAGAAGGTTCAAATACAAAGGCACATGAACAAGTAGTTTTAGAAAGTAAAAATTTGGGATGGTGTTGCTTATTTGCTCAAGATATAAAGAGAGCTAATATTAAAGCCTTAGAACAAGTAGTACTAGAAAGTAAAGATCCAACAACATGTTATTTTTTTGCTAGAGATGTAAAAGGAGCTAATATTAAGGCTTTAGAAAAAGTAGTACTAGAAAGTAAAAATTTAGAATATTGTTACTCTTTTGCTTGGTGTATAACAGGGGCTAATATAAATGCACTCGAAAAAGTAGTTCTAGAAAGTAAAAACCCTGAATGGTGTTATAGGTTTGCTTGTGGTATAAAAGAAGCTAATATTAAAGCATTAGAAAAAGTAGTATTAGAAAGTAGAAATCCTAAATGGTGTTTATATTTTGCTGAAAAAGTGAAAGGAGCTAATATAAATGCTCTTGAAAAAGTAATACTAGAAAGTAAAAATCCTGAATGGTGTTTCTATTTTGCTCAAAGTGTAAAAGGAGCTAATATAAGTGCTCTTGAAAAAGTAGTAATAGAAAGTAAAAATCCTGAATGGTGTTATTTATTTGCTCTACTTATAAAAGGAGCTAATATAAAAGAACTCGAAAAAGTTGTATTAGAAAGCAAAGATCCTAAATGGTGTTATAGTTTTGCTGAATATATAAAAGGAGCTAATGCATATGCACTAGAACAAGAAGTACACAACTCTAAAGACCCAGAAAATGGTTGCAATTTAAAAGAATTAAAAGACTTGAAATATTCAAAAGAAGAAATAGATACAAAAGATATAAAACAACTTGTAAAAAAATTTAGAAATGAATAAGAAAATTAAATATAAGGAGAATGTTATGAATAATAAAGAAAAAGTAATATTTGAAAAAATTAAAAAATATTATGCAGATTATGGAGCTCAAAAGACAATATTAAATTTTGAAGATGATATATTAAAATTAAATAGACCTTATCTATCATATTGTTTTGCTAGAAGTATAGAAGGAGCTAATGTAAAAGCACACGAACAAATAGTACTTAAAAGTAAAGATTCAGAATGGTGTTATATGTTTGCTCAAGGGATAAAAGGAGCTAATATAAATGCATTAGAAAAAATAGTGATAGAAAATAAAAATCTTGAATGGTGTTACTATTTTGCTCAATATGTAGAAAAAGCTAACATAGAAAGTTTAGAAAAAGTAGTAATAGAACGTAGAGATCCTGAATGGTGTTATATGTTTGCTAGAAATATAAAAGAGGCTAATATAAAAGTGCTTGAACAAATAGTATTAAAAAGTAAAGACCCATATTGGTGTTATATGTTTGCTAAAGATATAAAAGATGCTAATATAAAAGAACTTGAACAAGTGGTACTAAAAAGTAAAAATCCTGAATGGTGTTACAGGTTTGCTAAAGATATAAAAGATGCTAATATAAAAGAACTTGAACAAGTAGTACTAAAAAGCAAAAATTCTGAATTGTGTTTCTATTTTGCTGAATATGTAAAAGGTGCTAATATAGATGCTTTAAAACTTGTAGCAAACAATTCTAAAGACCTAAAACATGATTACGATTTAAAAAAATTAAAAGATTCTAAATATTCAAAAGAAAAAAAAGATACTGAAGATATAAAACAGCTTGTAAAAACATTAAAAGACTTGAAATATTCACAAGAAGAAATAGATACAAAAGATATAAAGCAACTTGTAAAAACATTTAAAAATAAATAAGAAAATTAAATATAAGGAGAATGTTATGAATAATAAACAAGAAGAAATATTTGAAAAAATAAAAGAGTATTACAAAAATTATGGAGCTCAAAAGACAATATTAAATTTTGAAGATGATATATTAAATTTAAATAGACCTTATCTATCATATCGTTTTGCTAGAAGTATAGAAGGTGCTAATGTAAATGCACACGAACAAGTAATACTTAAAAGTGAAGACTCATATTGGTGTTATATGTTTGCTAGAAATGTAGAAGGAGCTAATATAGAAGCATTAGAAAAAATAGTAATAGAAAGTAAAAATCTAGAATATTGTTATTATTTTGCTAAATATATAGAAAGGGCTAATATAAAAGTACTTGAACAAGTAGTACTAGAAAGCAAAGATCCTAAATGGTGTTACAATTTTGCTAAAAATATAAAAGAAGCTAATGTAAAAGCACACGAACAAATAGTTCTAGAAAGTAAAGACCCATATTGGTGTTTCTATTTTGCTAGAAATGTAGAAGGAGCTAATATAGAAGCATTAGGACAAGTAGTACTAGAAAGTAAAGATTCAGAATGGTATTATAGATTTGCTAAAGAAATAAACCTTTTTAAATATTCAAAAGAAGAAATAGATACTAAAGATATAAAACGACTTGTAAAAACATTAAAAGATGAATAAAAAAACTAAATAAAGGGGGATTTTTATGGAAATAAATTATGGAGAATTAGAAAAATTATTTGATGATATAAATGAAATAATTAACTATATAGAAATAACACAATATAAAAATAGAAGATATAGATTATTCTTAGATAATGGAGATAAATTAAATTTTCAAATTCCAAATGAATCAATCGCACACTTACTTGGTATAAATACAACTTATTTATCAGGAACAGGTAAATTTAAAAATACTAATTCATTTGAACTATTAAAAGAATTATGTGAAAATGCATATACAATTAATAAAATGCACATGCTACATCAAATCGATTACAATCAGTTATTTTCACCATATATATTTGATAAAGTAAAATATTTCAAAGATAACATTAGTCTATTAGTAGAAAAAATAGAATTAGTATGTAAATACGATAGTAAAAGAGTTTACTTAACAAACGAATTAGCTGAAAAATGTGACTATATAATTATTAAAAATCTTGATGATGGTAAAATAGGTGTATTATGTTTAGTTAAAAACGGTAATACATATCACCTAAGATCTAGTCAAATATTTGATAGTATAGATGATTCTCTTGATACATTTTCTAAATATTTAAGTAATCAAGAAATAACGACATTAAGTGGTATTAATTTATTTAATATTGATAATGATTTTAATAAAAAATTTAGTTTGCGTACAGAATTAAAAATAGAAAAAATTAGAAACTTACTTAAATATAAAACAAAATTTAATTGTAGTATTGATGTTTCAGGAGAATATGTTTATGCTGCTGGTAAATTAGTAGAGAATAGAGAAAATAAATATGAAGATAATGATTTAATAGATTTAATTGTAGAATCTATTAAAGAAGGAAAATTAATAAGTAAAGAAATTACTAGAGATACTAATTTAATTAAAATAATTGAAAGTTTTAGTGATTACTTATGTAGAAGTGAAATGAGTTCTAATGAAGATATTAATTCTTCTTATACTAGTCTAAAAAAAGATTTAGAACATTTTAAAGAATTATGTAAAGAATTAAAATCACAAAATAAAGAATTAAATAGTAAAAATAATGAATTATCAACTAAGGTAATAGAATTAGAAAGCGAAAATGTTGCTTATAAAGAAAGAGAAAGCAAAGTATTAGAAATACTTATGAAAAGTCCAAGAGAATAAGTCTTGGATTTTTTGTATAACAATATGTTTTAAACACAAAATAATATTGGGTGATACTATGTTAATCTATCTTGTAATATTCACATCAAAAATAATTGAAAATGCAGTATCAACTCTAAGAATTATTGTAGTTGCGAATGGTAAAAAGAAAATAGGTGCGATATTACAAGGAGTTGTTGGATTAACATGGATTATTGTAACTGGATTAGTAATTGTAGATATAAATAAAGATATATTTAAAGTAATAGTATTTGCTTTAGGTTCTATGGTAGGTTCTTACTTAGGAAGTATTATAGAAGAAAAAATCGCACTTGGTACAATTAAACTTATATGTGTTGTAAAAGATACAAAAGAAAATATAATTAAAGATAAATTAAATAAATATCAAATAATTACACTTAATGAAAAAAGTAATAAGTATTCTATACTAATAATTATATTAAAAAGAAAAGATACAAATAAAATAAGTAAAATTATTAAAAATATTGATAAAGATTCTATAATTATAAGTGAAAAGGCTAAAACAATCGATTATATAGTCTAATTAACTATAAAACTTTTATTTATGATAATACACTATATTAGGTGGTTTTATGAATAAATGGTGTCGTGGTAGAGGTATATGGTGGCTTTTATTAATAGGATTTAGTTTACTTTTATTTTATCAATTGATACTTACTATATTCATATTTACTAGATTTAATTTTTTCTTAATTTTTCTTTTTCTTTTTTTAATATTCTTTTCATTCTTTAGAATATTATGGTAAAAATCTATTATGTAGATTTTTTCTTTTTATATATTAAAAAGATTTACCATGTTAGATAAATCTTAATTAATTTTTATTTATAGTTTTCTTAGACTAGTTGCGATAAGATGAGGTTCTACGAATCTACGAGAACGATGCGGAAGGAAGGGCCGTCGTTGCCATTACCTTCGCGCCAATCGAAGAAGAACACCCCAGCAGCAAAGCCATCGTAATAGCCACCACCGCGTCTGAACCAAGGGACGGACGAACTAACGAAAGCTACATAGTCACTATACCAGCCACTCGTTTCGCTTAAAGCATGTCCGTAGCATATTCCATTATCACATGCTTGTGTTGGGGTTGTCGATGTATACTTGTCATAATATTTTGCATCTGGCATCTCTAAAAAACCACTATCGCTTTTTTCACCATTATAGTTTCCCATCACATATTCCCAGGCTCCTCCACTCATGTC
>CANROP010000062.1 GCA_947632265.1 uncultured Bacilli bacterium | reverse complement strand
ATATCTAGCAAATTAATAATAGCATATTGCCCTTAATTTGTCCATACCCTCATCAGCACTTTGTTTGAAAAGAGATTTATTTTTTGAAGCACCAAAATAAAATATTGTATAATTTACACTTTTATTGTATAATTTATAAAGAAGGTAGGAGATTACATGAGATGTAAGAATTGTGGCATTGAAATAAGTGATGATGAGATATTTTGTAATGATTGCAAACTAGAATTAAAACAAGTTACTTCTAGGGAAGAGTTAAGAGAATTAAAAGAACTTATAGAAGAACAAAAGAAGATTAATGATTTAGAAGATACAAAAGAATTAGTTACTCTAGATAATTTAGAGGCTAAAAATAACAGTGCTTTAGAAAATGAAGATATAAAAATAGATGAGGAAATAGATAAACCAATTAAAGAAGAAGTAAAAGTAGATGAATTATTTAATAATAATCAAAATATACCTCCTAAAAAAGATAATAAAAAATTGATAATTATAATATCTATACTTGCTTTTATTATAGTTTTATTAGTTATTCTTTTAATATTTTTCTTAAATCCTAAAGAAGAAAAAAAAGATGATCCTAATAATATAGATTATGAATTAATACTAAATACTTATGGAGATGATATAAAATCATTAACAGAGAATTTTATTACTGAAAATAAAAAAGTACCTACTTTTGATGAAATAGATGCTTTATTAAATCAAACAGAAGTATACTGTGATATTCATGAAATATATGAAGATGGAAATATTTATCTTTCTTCTTGTAAAGTAGATGGTAAAAGTATAGAAAATACTTATGGTAAAAAACAAGAAGTTCAAACATTTGAAAAATTAACAATTTATAAATCAACATCAAATGCAGGAGATGAGTATAATGTTAATGGAGGAGAAGAGGTAGGTACTGTTACTTGTAAAACTGGTAGTTGTGTACACTATGCATCATATAAAACTTATTCTATAATAAAAGAAGATGGAGAGTTTTATATATATAATTACGAAACAGATTCTTTAGTATTTGGACCTTTCGAACTTGTTAATGATGTAGTTTTAGATAATGATTTATATGCAGTATTATATAAAAAAGATGGCATACAAAATATGTATAGTTTAACTTCTTTTAAAGAACTTAAAAATATAGATGGAATTATATCAAATTCAAGTAATGAATCTATTATGTATAAATATGGATATATAGTATTAAAAAATAATGATAAATATAATTTTATAAATTTAAAAACAGGTAATATAAGTTATTCTATAACTTGTGCATCTCTAAAAGAATTTATAGAAGATAAAAATAACAATATTGTTTATATAAAAGCAAATACTTCTAATGATAAATTTCAAATGTATAATAGTAATGGAAAATTATTATTTGATGGAGTAGAATTAAATGATTTTAAATTATATAGTGATAAAATTGTTATTTCATATAATAATATTTATAAGACATATGATTTAAAATTAAATTTAAAATTAACTGGAACTATAATAGATACATATGAAAAAGTTTTAGTGATTTTAAATAATAATAAATTACAATTATTAAATAAAAGTGATCAAGTACTTGTAACTTTTAATGATAATTTAAGTAATTATAAATACAAAAAAGATTTATCAGGTTATAAAACTTATAATGATAAATCAGGATTATATTTAAACTTTGTAAATGAATCATTAGATATAAATAGTGAAGATTATACATTAATGTATTATTATATAGAAGAAACTAGTGAAAATGGAGTTATCAAAAATACAGTTAAAAATGATGATGAAAATTTAGATAGTAACACAGGAGATCAAGATAACAATTTATAGATAAAATTCATCTACTTCAGCACACCTTTCATGCTTATTATCATGAATATAAAATATAGTTTTAAATGTGCTTATGATATTTTCTTCATTTGAATAATTTAATATATCAGATAAAGATAATACACCAATAGTGTTATCTTTGTCTTTTACTAATAATCTTTTTATTTTATATTTGCTCATAGTTTTAAGTGCTTCATCTACTGAACTATTTACATCTATATAAACTATATTATTAGTTATATATGATTTAATACTATCATTTAAATTATTAAGTTCTGCAAGTGAAATACATATATCTCTATCAGTTATAACTCCAACATAATTATCTTTATCTTTTATCGGAATAAATCCAATATTATTATCTTTCATAAGCCTAGATATATCCTTAAAAGAACTATCAATACTCCCAAAAATAATTTTACTACTCATAATATCTCTAATCATTTAATCACCATTAATATTGTTGCTTAAAAATTAAATCTTATACATATTATTAAATATGAGAAGAATGCATTTAAAAAAAATAAAAAAGAAAAAAATAATAAATAAAATTGGAATAATAGTCTTTTTACTTATCATATCTATTATATATTTAATAAATGTATTTAATAATAAGGCTATACCATTATTAATAAGCTATTCTGAAGTTGAAATAAATAAAATAGTGTCATTAATTATAACTACTACTATAACTAATGAAATAACAAATAAAATATCTATTGATGATTTATTTATTACTATAAATGATTCAAATGGAGATATAGAAAGTATAGATTTTAATTCTGCCAAAGTAAATGAATTACTTACGCTAGCTTCTAAATCTGTTAGAACCAATCTAAGATATATAGAACTAGGTGAGTTAGATAAAATAGACATGTATAACGATACTTTATATGGATATGATAGTGATAAATTAAGTAGGGGAATAGTATATGAAATACCAAGTGGAATAATATTTAATAATGTTTTATTAAATAATATACTTCCAAAAATACCAGTTAAAATAAGCCCTATTGGAAGTGTTGTATGCGTTCTTAATACTGATATAAAATCGTATGGTATAAATAATGCATTAATAGAAGTAAATATAAATGTAGAAGCTGAAATAAAGATATTATTACCATTTGTATCATCAAGTACTAAAATAAATACAGATGCACCTATAATTATGAAAATAATAGAGGGTAATGTACCAAGTTACTATATGAATGGATATTTACCTTCACCTATAGTTGAATAATTTAAATAAGTTTGATATAATTAGTTTAGTAGTATAGGATGTGGTTTTATGAATAATAGTCGTGGGTTTACATTATCAGGTATAATTTCAGTTATTACCGCAATCGGTTTTATATTGGTCGCAATTCTTTTAATAATTAAAGTTACAAAAACTGATAAAGCATATAATGATTTAAATAATCAAGCAACTGAAACAGCCCAGAAAAGAAAAGCTGAGATAATAATTTCTTCTGTTGAACTTGCTTATGCGAATACTATTATAGGATTTCCAAATGGTATTCCAACATTAGAAGCAGTAAAGGGTAAATTTGATGTACCTGGAGCAGAGTGGAATGAAAATGAGATAGTTACTAATCTAGATTTTAATTGTACAGTTGATGTATCGTCAAATATTTTACATGTTACTTGTCTTGAATATGAAACACAAAAGATGATGCAGATAAGTAATTAAATATATTTAAAATTTTAAATGTAAAAAATAATAAAAATGTGTTATACTATAATTGGTGAGTAGTATGAGTAAGAAAAAATGCAAAGTGAGATTAAAAAAATTTCCTTGTATAATGTTACTATTAATAGTATTGGTTGTAATTTTATTAATAGTTAAACCAAATTTTAATATTTCAAAAAAGTCTACAAATACAAACGAAAGTTATGTAACAAGTGACGATAGTAGTGTAGCTCTTTATGATTCTGAATATAATGAAGTATCTAGTATACCAAGAGGATCTATAGTTAAAGAATTTGGTGATACACAAAAGAATGAGAATGTTACATACGTGAAAATAGAATATGATGGTAAAACATATTTTATAAATAAAGATAATTTAACTAGTGATAAAAATAATTTAATAAAAGAAAAAGAGATGTATGTTAGAACTAATCTAACTATATATAAAGATGCAGAATCTCCAAAGATTTTATCGTTTGCTAAAAAGGGAGAAAGACTTGAAATAACAGGATACGATAAAATCGATAGTAATGGATTAGTTAATAAATATAAAGTTAAATATAATGATGTAGAAGGATATGTTTACAGTAAATATTTAGTAAAAACTAAAGAGGAGAGCTTAGCTTTATACGAAAGTAATGGTCTTCAAGAATATTTAGCTAAAATGGGTAATTCATTAGGTGGTGGAACAGCTACTAATTTAGATTATTATCCTTATGAAAAGCCTAAATTTGAAAACAATAAAATGCCTGATGAAGTAAGAAGTTTATATTTAAACAGTGCGGCCGTAAAAAGTATAGATAAATATATAGATTTCGCACTTAAAAACAATATAAATGCACTTGTTATAGATGTAAAAGAAAACACATCTCCAGCATATAAATCACCTGTAATGAAAGAATATTCTATTACTAATTATAATCATGGTATAAGTGAATATGAAGATTATAAAAATTATATTAAAAAAGCTAAAGATGCAGGATTATATGTTATAGGAAGAATTTCTACTTTTAAAGATTCTTATTATGTAGAAGATCATAAAGAAGCTGCAATTATGAATAGAAATGGAGAACCATTTAATTACAATAGTTCATACTGGCCAACTGCATTTAATAGAGGTGTTTGGGAATTTAATGTCGCTTTAGCAGTTGAAGCTGTAAGAGATATTGGATTTAACGAAATACAATTCGATTATGTAAGATTTCCTGATAGGACTAGTTCACTTGAAAAAGATGGAACTATTAACTTAAATAATAAATATAATGAAGAAAAAGCACAGGCAATACAAGCATTTGTTATGTATGCATGTGATGAGGTACATAAAGTAGGTGGCTATGTTTCAATAGATGTTTTTGGAGAGAGTGCATCTAACTATGTAACTGCTTATGGACAGTTTTGGGCTGCAATTTCTAATGTTGCAGATGTAATAAGTGGTATGCCATATCCTGATCACTTCAATGCACATGAATATGGTATAACAGAAGTGGTATGGACAGTTCCTTATAAATTACTAACTAATTGGGGAGAATATGTCGCACAAAAACAATCAGTTATTCCAACACCGGCAGTAGTAAGAACTTGGATACAAGCATTTAATACAAGAAAAGCACCAGAAGTAGTATATGATTCTAGTAAAATATCAGAACAAATACAAGCACTATATGATAAAGGCTTAACTGGAGGATATATGACATGGAACTCTGGATCTAGTCTTGAAAAATATGAAGAAATAAAAGATGCATTTAAGAAGGTGTACAAGTGATAGAAATAGAAAACAACAAATATGAATTAATAGAAAACTATAAAGATGGTTTTGAAATGGAAGCATTTAAAGAAAAATATACTGATTATTTTGAACCATATGATTATATAATTGGAGATTGGTCTTATGGAAAATTAAGATTAAAAGGCTTTTGTACTAAATTAAATAAAATATGTAATAAAATAAACGATATAAAGTTTAAAGATGATTATATAAAAAACTTATGTAGTTATGATTGTAGATATTTTATATTAGAAAAGAAAAAAGTGTAAATATTAAGTAAAAAATAAAAAATAAGTAATATATTAGGTTACTTATTTTTTTAACATGTTATAATTTTATTAAGGTGGTGATTATATGGACGTAGAAAATAAAGAAGTACAAGAGATGTATGAATGCTTTTGTAATGACTGTAATAAAGAATTGATAGTTAATAAAAATATAGATATAAAATCTTGTATATATTGTAAAAGTAAAAATATAGAAAAAAGGGAACTTACAAAAAAAATCCCTAAAGCACACCAAATACCATTTAAAATAAGTAAGAAAGATGCACTAATTATATATGAAAAACAATGTAGAAAAGCAATATTTAAATCATCTATATTTTTATCTAAAACTACTACTCAAGAATTAATAGGAGTATATGTTCCATTTTATTTATATAGTTGTGAATGTAATGGAATAGTAGAATTTGAATGTATTAAAAGTACTAAATGGAAGACTGGTAGTTATAAATATGAAAAAGTAGACAAATACCTAGTAACTCGCGGTGGCAATATGTCTTTAGAAAATATACCTATAGATACAACAAAGAATTTTAAAGATATAATAGATTTAATAAGTCCATATGATTATAGTAAAATAGAAGAGGCAAATACAACATTAATAACATCTTCAGCTATCGTTCCAAATAAAATGACTAATGATGAAATATTAAAAGAGTCAGTAGGTAAGGCTAAAGTATGTTTTATGGAAGAAATGAAAAAATCTGATTTAAATTATAAAGAGATTACACCTATAAAAAATTCAATTAATATATATAATTCAAAAATGAGTTGTATTTTACTACCTATATATGTATTAAATATAAAATATAAGAATAAATTATATCCATTTTATATAAATGGACAAACTGGTAAAGTATTCGGTAATATACCATTTAGTATAAGTAAATTAATAATAATTTGGATAGTGTTATTAATTATAATATTTATATTATCATCTTTAATTTATTTTGGGGTGATGTCATGAAAAAATTAAAACTTTTATTATTAATAATTATGTTTATACCTATTAAAATAAGTGCCATAAATTCTAATAGAGTTTATGATTATGCACAAGTAATACTTGATAGTGAAGAAGAAAAATTAAATAACTATATAGAAACTTTTAAATCTAAAAATAATATAGATATTATAATTGTTACTGCAAGGCATAATGGAAATATAGAAACAAAAGAGTATGCTAAAAAGTTTTATCAAAAGTATGAATTTGGTATAAATGAAGATAAATCTGGAATAATGTTAGTAATAGATTTTAATAATAATATAACTAATATAGAAATATATACACAGGGTATAGCAGATAAAATATATAATAAACATATTAATAATATGTTAAGTACTATAACACTTAATGATGATTATTATAAAATGTCTAAAGATTTTATAGATTTATCAGATAAATATATAAGTGGAAAATCTAGTATAAAAAATATTTTATTTGATATAAATCTAATTTATATATTAATTATATCAATTATTACATCTTCAATAGTTATATTAATTTTATTTATAATATCTAGAAATAAAGATAAAAATAAAATATTATATAGTTATTTAAAAGAAGGAACATTAAAAATAAATAATACAAATGAGAAATTTATGACTACTTCTACAGAATCTTATAGAAAAAAATAAAAAAATAAAAAAATTGGTGAATTCTAAAAGTAAATGCAACTGACAAATTAAGGAAATAAAGTCTAAAAGTAAATACAATTAAAAATTGGCA
>CANROP010000061.1 GCA_947632265.1 uncultured Bacilli bacterium | reverse complement strand
TTGCTTCATCATATTTTACTGGAGTTAATTCTCCTACTATTGGATTTCCTACTAATCCTCCTACTGGTCCACTTGGTGTTTCAGTACCTCCTCCAGAACCTCCAGGACCGCTAGGACTGCTTGATTCTCCTTTTACAATTAAACTTCCATTTTCTCCTGTTTCTATCTCATAATCTCCCATATCCATTCCTGTTACACTTTTTACTTTTCCATTTTCAAATGTTATGGTTCCTTTACTTGGTTTTCTTCCACTTGCTTCTATTATTAAGTTATCTTTGTCATCGCAAAAAAGATTCCCGTCACTTTGTATTACACATACATTTGGATAAAAATTCTCTATTAAATTTCTATTTAATATTTCATTTTCTACTGCATTTAAATATAATTCTCCACTTCTTAGGGATGCTGATTTTCTTGAATTACTTATTATTCCTAATACTGCTGGAGTTACTATAAGAGCTATTATCGCTAGTATAATTATAACTGCGAGTAGCTCTATTAGGGTAAAGCCATTATTTAATTCTAAATGACCCCCCCCCGTACGAACATTTGTTCTAATCATAACTTTTACCTCTTCCTTTCTCTATTAATAGTTACATATTTTTATGTTTCCTATTACTTCTTAATATTATCATGTTTTTTTATTTTTTACAAGTTATTTTTTCTTACACCAAAAAAGTAGTCTTGTTTATGCACGACTACTTAAAGGTGGTGTTACTAAATCCCCACCGTTTTCATATGCATTTATTAAATCATATGTAATAATACCATTAGATATATTTATTAATTCTTCTGTATATTTATTACAATATTCAACATATTCTCTAAATACAGAAGACTCTAAATCATCTTTATTTACATAATTTTTATATTCATCTACTTCTTGTACTTTTAATGATGTAGATAAATCTATTCTAGCAAATTTCTCTTTTGAACTATTATAATATAAATCATTTGTTAACCAGTTTCCACTTGGGAATGCTACTATATTTCCTTCAGTACTAAATATATCATGACCTAGTGCATACTTAGGTTCTATACCTAACATATTTGCTAGAGTTGGCATTACATCTATCATACCCATTACTTCTTTAACTTCTTTATTATATTTAGTTCCTACTTTATCTTTTGACCATATTATAAATGGTACTGATCTATTTATTTCATAAGTCATTTCATCTATAACTTC
The DNA here is from genome assembly GCA_947632265.1 of uncultured Bacilli bacterium. GTDB lineage: Bacteria > Bacillota_I > Bacilli_A > RF39 > UBA660 > UMGS1613. The sequence goes on along the minus strand of CANROP010000061.1, from coordinate 6,182 downwards.
AACTGTATATTCTGGATCTATTAAAGTTTCCATATAATATTCACTATTATATAATTTTCTAAACTCAGATTGTTTTAATTTACAATCATGATCTCCATATAAAACTATTATAGTATCATCCAGTATTCCCGCTTCATCTAAATAAGTCATAAGTTCTCCTATAGCTTCATCTGCATAGTGTACTGATTTTAAATAATTACCCATTTTAGTACCTTCAAGAAAGCTATTTACTACTTCTTCTAATTCATTAGTTTCTTCATTAACCTCTTCACTTATATAATCAACACTATAATCACTATAAGGTCCTATCTCATCAAAAGGAGTATGATTAGTAAGCATAACTAAAGTACCATACCAATTAGAATTATTAGAATCTATATCTTTAATTTTATCTACTGATTGTCTAAAAAATGATTTATCAGATAATCCAAAACCTATTTCTTCATCTATAATAAAATCTTTAGTATAATAGTAAAAGTTATCATATCCTAAATATTTATAAGCAACATCTCTATTCCAAGAACCACCTGTATTAGCATGCATACTAAATGTATAATAGCCTTTTTCTTTTAATAATTTAAGTGATGTCTCATAATCTCTATTAAAGTAATTAACAAATACTGTACCACTAGATGATGGTAATAGTGAGGTTAGTGAAGTAAATTCACTATCACTACTATTACCTACACTTTCTTGTGCATAAAAGTTTGAAAAATATATTCCTTCTTTAGCTAATTTATTTAAATTAGGAGTAAGTTCTTCTCCATTAAATTTAAGATTCATAGTAAAGCTTTGTAAACTTTCTCCATGTATTACTAAAACGTTTTTACCTTTAAATATATTTGTATATTGATTTTTTTTCTTTTTAGTATCTTTATTATCATAATATTCTCTAAATGTTTTAAATGCTTCATCATATCCAAACATTTCATTTACTGTAGATTTTACTGAACTAACTACATCGTTTATTTGATATACATATATTCCAAATTCTGATACAACAAAAGATCTTTCCCATTGTTTATATAATCTTCCTACATCTTTACTTGTTAACATAGAAATAAAAAATCCTAAAGTAATAAGAGATATTACTACCATATTTAAAAATCTTACTCTACCATTTTCTATTTCTTTTACTTTTTCATAGTATTTTTTTCTTTTTAATTGTACATGTACAAAACAAAGTGCAAATATTTGAAAGAAAAATATAAAATCTTTTATTTCTAAAATATTAGCTACTGCATTTGTATAACTTTTAAGTTCTCCAGCTGTTTTTAAAAGGGATACAGATACAAAGTTTATATAATTACTATAATATACTGTATTAATCATACAAACTAAACTAAGTACTATACTAAAAAATAAAAAATATTTAAATTGATGTTTAGGTTTTATAAAATATCCAAAAGCAGTTATTATAAATAATACTGATAAATCAGCTAAAACTGGTTTAACTGCAAAATAATTACCTATAGTAAAAAATCTTACTAACCATGCATTTATTAATGAAGTTATAATAAATGTAGACATAAGTACATTAGTTTTTAAATAATTTACTATATTTTTTATACCTTTTTTCAATGTTTCAACCATGTAAACACCTCAAATCTATATTAAATTATATCATAACTAAATTTATATTACAAATTATTAATTATTAAATAAATGCATATGAAATTCATATGCATTTATTACTTATATAATTTATTAAATATTATCTAACTTTATGATAATCAAGTCTTAACTTGTCTGCTACAGTTACAATAAATTCTGAATTAGTTGGTTTAGCTCTATCTATATCTACACTATTACCAAATATTTCTTCCATTAAATCCCAATTACCTCTATTCCAGCTAACTTCTATTGCATGTCTTATCGCACGTTCTACTCTTGATACTGTAGTATCAAATTTAGATGCTAATTCAGGATATAATTCTTTAGTTATTCCACCTATCATATCTGGATTTTCAAATATTAATCCAACACCATCTCTTATATATTGATATCCTTTTATATGTGATGGGATTCCTAATTCATGTAATATTTTAGTTATAGATATTTGAAGATTATTGTAACCTAAATCTATATTTTTACTATCTTGTTTTTTATTACATGCCTCTAATATTCTTTTTTCTAAAACATCCAAATCAAAAGGTTTTAAAATGTAGTAATTTGCTCCATAATCAGATACCTCTCTAATTACTTCCTGTGCATTATAACTTGTCGCAACTATTACTTTAGTATTTATATTTTTCTTTTTCATTTGTTCTAGAAAATATAATCCATCATAACTAGGCATTATAAGATCTAAAATAACTAAATCATAATTACCTTTTTCTAATTTTTCTATTCCTTCTTTTCCTTCGTGTGCTTCATCTTTTATTTCTACTACTTTACTATTCTTAAAATACTCTTTTACGAGTTCTATTAATTGTATGTTATCATCTACTATAAGAACTTCTATTTTATCCATAATAATCTCTCCTATTTCTAACATGATTATACTACATACAACATACATCTTCTAGAGTTTATTTTAGCTAGTTTTGTCTTATTTTGTCGAATTTTATCGAAATTTGTAACTAACTAATTAAAACTTATTTTCCATGTAAACCTTTTTTAACTGTGTTTTTTAATCTACACATAAAAGATTTATCTTTTTTAGGTTCTCTTTCCTTTAAAGCTAGTTTATAAACCTCTAATACTCTATCAGCAAAGTATTTTGATGAATAAACTTCTGATGAAATTCTTGCTTCCCTCCCCATTTCACTTCTTAATTTATCATCTTTTAATAAAGTTAATAAATATTCTTGATATTCTTTTTTATCTTTAAATAAATAACCAGTTTTAGATTGATTTATAACATTTTTAAAACTGTCATCTAGAATAGCTACAACAGGTAATGATGATGCCATTGCCTCTATTACAGTTAGGCCTTGTGTTTCTGTTTTAGATGCAGTTACAAAAATATCAGCTATATTATAATAGTATGGTATATCTTCCCATGGAACTTTTCCTGTAAATATAACATTATCTTGTATTTTATTTTTTAATACTAATTTTTTATATTTATCTAAATCTGGTCCATCTCCAACTATTACTAATTTAGCACTCTTATATTTCTTTACTATATCTTTATGATTATTAATTAAAAAGTCAATACTTTTTTCTTCAGCTATTCTACCTACAAATAATACCACTTTATCTTCAGGTTTTAACATTAACGCACCTTTTAAATGCATAATACTATCACGATTTATATTTTCTTTATAAAATCTTTCTATTTCTATACCAGTAGGTATTATATGAATATTTCTATCATATTTATATTTTTCTTTAAATAAATCATATGTTTTTTTAGTAGGTACAATTAATTCTTCTATAGTTTTATCACAGTAAAATTTAGTTAAATATTCTACTATTTTTTTACTAGATTTATTAAAGTATCCTTTAGTTATATAATGTACATAATCTTCATACATAGTGTGATATGTATGAACAACAGGTATATCAAATTGTTTTCCTATTACACGGGCAAATGTGCCTATACCAAATTCTGTATGAGTATGAATTATATCCAAATTCCATTCTTTTATCTTATTTACAGCTCTTATAGGATAAAAGGTCGTAAGTCTATAATCATATATACCTGTAGGTATACCTGGTATTCTAATTATTCTACCATTATCTTCAAAGTGATATCCTAAATCATCTGGATTTACTGTAACTATAAATACTTTATGTCCTTTTTTTCTAAGTGCATTCTCAAGCATTTTTATACTTGTAGATACACCGTTTATATAAGGAGGGTATGTATCAGTAAATATCCCTATTCTCATTATTTCACCTTCTTAATGTTTAAAGCTATTGCTCCTATTATAATTCCAAAATAATATGTTATAAATCTCCATATAAGCATGAGTGCGGATAACTGTGGACCTATAACAAAGTTTGAATAAAACTCATGAAATCCAAACTCTAATCCACCAGAGCCCCCTGGTATAGGTACAAAAGATCCTATAATCATTATATATGCACTAGTTATAATCGCAATATCTGCTGTAAATGAACTATAATCTCCCATCGCATATAGTATAAAAAGTGGAATTACATATTGACATATTAAAGCAATAAAATTATATATAATATTTTTTATAAATAATTTTTTATCTTTTAATAATATCTTCGCACTTTTATTAAATCTATTTATATTATCATTCCATTTATCTTTTTTTAATTCTTTATCTTTAACTAAATGAAAGAGTGATAATAAATTTATTCCTATATTTATTAAAATTTTATTTATTTTTTTAGAAAAAGCTAATATAAACATAACTACTATTACTAATGTATTTATTATAAATCCTATCGCAATTAACTTTTGTAATAAATATACTTTTGTAAAAATATGAAAGAACATATTACATAATAGAGCTATTAAACCTAGTATTACAAGAGCAATTTGATATACTATAAAATTTTCTAAAACTACACCAGTTGAACTTGCATAATCAATTCCAATTTGTTTTAAATAATATATTTGATATGGTTGTCCACCTGTTGCGAATGGTGTTATTCCATTGAAGAACTGAGTTCTAAGAGTTAATTGTATTGCTTGAGTAAATTTAAAATCACTCTTTATTTTTTTACAAAAATTATATATAGAATAACTTTTAAATGTCCAAAACAAAATTATAAATATAAAAGCAACTAACAACCATAAAATATTCATATTAACTATTTCATTTATAGTTTCATTAAAATTATCTTTTAATGAAAAATATAGTACTATAATAGTTATTAAAGCAAGTATTATAATATTGTATATTTTATTATTTTTTTTCTTCATATTATATTTCATCGATAACTTCTATACCAGGTAATTCTTTACCCTCTAAAAGTTCTAAAGATGCTCCTCCTCCTGTAGAAATATGAGTAAATTTATCTTTATAACCAAAGTTAGTAGCAGCTGAAGCAGTATCTCCTCCACCTATTATTACAGTAATATCTAATTTAGATAATGTATCTAATATTTCTTTAGTACCTTTACTATATTTATCTATTTCAAAATAACCTAATGGTCCATTCCATACTATAGTTTTAGATTTATTTATTATTTTTTTAAATTCTTCTATAGTTTTATCTCCTATATCAAGACCTATATCATCAGGGCTAAATTCATTATTATTTTTTAGTTTTATATCACTACCTAATTCTTTAGATACTATAGAATCTACTGGTAATATTATTTTATCTTTATATTTTTTTAGAATATCTATACAAAAGTCTTTTGATTCTATATCTAGTAATGAAGAACCTACATTATATCCTAAAGCATTTAAAAATGTATATGCCATTCCTCCACCTATTAATATATAATCACAAGTTCTAGCTAAAGACTCTATAACACCTATTTTATCACTTACTTTAGCTCCACCAAGTATAACAGTATAAGGTCTATTTGGATTATCAAGAACTTTAAAATTATTTAATTCTTCTTCTACTAAAAATCCTATACCATTTGGTAAATTAGAAGCAATTCCTACATTTGATGCATGAACTCTATGACATGTACCAAACGCATCATTTATAAATATATCTCCTAAAGATGCCCAGTACTTACCTAAATCTTCATCACATTTAGATTCTTTTTTACCATCTAAATCTTCATATCTAGTATTTTCTACTAATAATATATCTCCATCTTTTAAACTATTTACTTTATCTTCTAACTCTTTTCCATGAGTAACATTTGAAAATATTACATCATAATTTAAAAGTTCACTTAATCTATCTCTAACAGGTTTTAATGTATTTTTTTCTTTATCACTTTCTTCTTTAATTCTACCAAGATGACTTAAAAGAATTATTTTAGCTCCTTTTTCCCTTGCAAACTTAATAGTTTTTAAACTCATAACTATTCTATTATCATCTTGTATTATACCATCCTTTATAGGTACATTAAAATCTACTCTTATTATTACTTTTTTACCATTTAAATCAAAATCTCTAATACTTTTTTTCATCGTATCACCCTAATAATTTTATCACATTTAATCTATTAAATCTACTATTTATTACTAAGCAAAAAGAAAAATATATAAAAATATAATTATACTTTTATATATTAATAGTTTATTTATATTTCTTATTTTAAAGTTTATAATACATTTGATTTTTAC
>CANROP010000060.1 GCA_947632265.1 uncultured Bacilli bacterium | reverse complement strand
CCCTAAGAAGTGGAGAGTTATATTTAAATGCAGTAGAAAATGAAATATTAAATAGGAATTTAATAGAGAATTTTTATCCAAATGTATGTGAGATACAAGAAGATGGAAATCTACTTTGTGATGAAAAAGATGAATTAATAATAGAAGCAAGTGGAAGAAAACCAAGTAAGGGGACCATAACATTTGAAAATGGAAAAGTAAAAAATGTAACAGGAATGGATATGGGAGATTATGAGGTAGAAATGGGAGAAAATGGGAATTTACTTGTAAAAGGAGAATCAACTGGAGGCTCAGGTAGTTCTGGAGGTTCTGGAACTGGAACTGGTGATTCTGGTGGAGGAACAGGAAAACCAAGTGGACCAGTAGGAGGATTAGTAGGAAATCCAATAGTAGGAGAATTAACTCCAGTAAAATATGATGAAGCAAAGAAAGCATGGGTAATAACAACAGAAAGTGATAAAGATTGGTATGATTATACAAATCAAAAATGGGCGAATGCAGTAGTATTAAATGATAATGGAAGAGAAAAACATGTAGGAGATACATTAAAAGTACCAACATCAACTAGTACAGCAACAGATGTAGTAGCAATGTTGGTATGGATACCAAGATACGAATATAGAATAGTAGGACAATATGGAACACATACAGATGGAAGTGCAGGCACACAAGCAAAGCCAGGAGAAATAAAGATAAACTTTATAGAAACGAGTCAGACACAAGCAACAGATGGATATAATATCCATCCAGCATTCTGGTGGGATAATGATAGTAATGGAGAAAGAGATGCAGGAGAAGAAATAGCAGGCTTATGGGTAGGAAAATTTGAAACAACAGGAAGTGAAGAAACTCCAACAGTATTACCAAACCTAAAAGCATTAACAGGTCAAAACGTAAGTGAAGAATTTGCAACATCAAGACTATTTGAAACAAAATATGGAGTATCACTCGATAGTCATATGGCAAAGAATAGTGAGTGGGGAGCTGTAGCATACCTATCACAAAGTAAATATGGCAAATATGGTAATACAAATTATACAGAAACAAACAAAGAAGTATATATAAATAATTCAAGTAGTTATTACACAGGTCGAAGTGGAGGAACTCCAAGTGCATCATCAAGTACAACTGGAACATGTACATATGATAACAAGACACCAGGAACAGAGGAGGAAGCAACAGCATTATGTGGAGAAGGAGCAAGTACAACAGGAAACATCACAGGAGTATATGATATGAGTGGAGGAGCATGGGAATATGTAATGGGAAACTATAATGATACAAATAAATATGCTGGTTTCTCAAGCATGCCAGCAGCAAAATATTATGACAAGTATACATCGACAACCCCAGCAACAGCATGTAACAACGGGGTATGTTACGGACATGCCTTAAGCGAAACGAGTGGCTGGTATAGCGACTACACAGGTTTCGTTAGTTCGTCCGGCCCTTGGTTCGAGCGCGGTGGTTACTGCCTCAATGGGGCTATTGCCGGGGTGTTCTACTTCAACTACTACGATGGCCGTGCCGACGGCGACGTTTCGTTCCGCGTTGTGCTTGCAGCTGCGTAGCAGCTTCCCTCTAAACGTTATGGGACAAAAAAAATTATGGGACATTTCTTAAAGAAAGTCCTTTTTTTATTATGTTTTCTTTCTTTTTTTGTCCCATAATTTTATAATACTTTCCTGTAGATTTCTAGTAATCTACAATTTGAAAGAGAGGTTTTGTTATAATGAAAAGTCAAACATTTCCAGATAAAGTGCATCCTCATATGTTTAGGCATACAAAGGCAGTATCAATGTTAAATAGTGGTATTGATATATTAATAATAAGTAATTTTCTTGTACATAGTTCAATTAAAACAACGATGGTATATGCAAAGATAACTGATGAAAATAAAAGAAAAATACTTGAAAATGCTTATTTTGATACTGAAAGTAAAGAATTGCCAGATTGGATTAAAAATAACGATATAATGAAATTTTTAGAATCATTACAAAAAAATTATGGGACAAAAAAAGAAAGAAAACATAATAAAAAAAGGACTTTCTTTAAGAAATGTCCCATAATTTTTTTTGTTCCATAACCTTTATTATGTGACATGTCACATAATGAACGTTATGTGACAAAATAACTATAAATAAAGTTGGATAATTTTGTATCTTTAAAATTAAATAATCTAGTATGAGATAACAAACGTTATCTCTTTTCATATAATTTTATTTTTCTTGTATAACTGTAAAAAAAATAGTTATAATAATAAAATATAAAAGTCTAAGTATAAAAATAATTCCATTTTAAAAATATAAATGATATAATTACTAAAGAGGGATACTATGATAAGATATAATTCAAAAGTAAATGAAGGATTAAGTTTAGAACAAGTAAATTATAGAATAAAAAATGGAGATGTAAATGAAAATTGTGAAGTTAAAACTAAATCTATACATGAGATTATTCTTTTTCAAATATTTACTTTGTTTAATATATTAAATTTTGTACTTGCTTTATGTATATTATATGTTAAATCTTATAAAAATTTGCTTTTTTTAGGTGTAGTATTTTGTAATACATTAATAGGTATAATACAAGAGATAAGATCAAAAATTGTAGTAGACAAACTATCTCTTATTTCTAGTACTAAAGCACTCCTAGTAAGAGATAGTAAAGAATTATTAGTAGATATAGAAAAAATAGTTTTAGATGATATAATAAAATATAAAAGAGGTAATCAAATAGTAGCTGATTCTAAAATATTAGAAGGTACAGTTGAAGTAAATGAATCTTTAATAAGTGGAGAAGAAAATACTATTACAAAAAAGATAGGAGATATGCTTTATTCAGGAAGTTTTGTAGTAAGTGGAGAATGCATTTCTCGTGTAGAAAATGTTGGTAAAAATAATTATGCTTCTAAAATAACTAAAGAGGCTAAATACATGAAAAAAATTAATTCTGAAATAATGATAACTTTATCAAAAGTTATAAAAGTTATGTCAATTATAATTGTACCATTAGGAATAATATTATTTTTAAGACAAAATGCGATTGTTGGAAATACACTTACTGATGCAGTAGTTAATACAGTCGCTGGAGTACTTGGTATGATACCAGAGGGATTAATACTTTTAACAAGTACTGTACTTGCAGTAAGTGTAGTTAGATTATCTAAGCATAAAGTGCTTGCTAGACAGTTATATTGTATTGAAACACTTGCTAGAGTAGATACAATTTGCTTAGATAAAACAGGCACATTAACAGAAGGAACTATGGAAGTATTTGATATTGTACCATTAAATAAAAATTATGATTATGAAAGTATATTATCTGCATTTTATAATGAACTAAAAGATGATAATGAAACAATATCTGCGATAGGTAGAAAGTTTAATAAAAAAACTAGTTTTAAATGTATAGAAAAAGAACATTTTTCATCAGAAAAAAAATATTCTAGTGTTACCTTTAAAGAAGGTAAATATATATTAGGGGCTCCAGATATACTAGATAAAAGTATAACTATGAAAAATTTAACTTATAAATATTCTGATTATAGATTAGTACTATTAAAAAATGAAAAAGAAAATATAGCTTTAATTTTATTAAACGATAAAATAAGAAATAGTGCGAAAAGCACTTTAGAATATTTAAGACATGAAAATGTAGATATAAAAATAATAAGTGGAGATAGTGAAAAAGTAATAACAAGAATAGCTAAAAGATTAGATTTTAAAGATATTAAATGTATAGATATGTCACAAAATAAAACTAATAAAGATAATAAAATAGTAGAAAATTATAATATATTTTGTAGAGTAAATCCAAATCAAAAGAAAAATCTAATTAAAGCACTTAAATCTAATGGGCATACTGTGGCTATGACAGGAGATGGAGTAAATGATGTACTTGCCCTAAAGGAAGCAGATTGTAGTATAGCTATGTCTAGTGGTAGTGATGCAGCACGTAATGTATCAGAGATAGTATTATTAAATTCTGATTTTAGTGCGATACCAAAAATTGTAGAAGAGGGAAGAAGAACTATAAATAACATAGAAAGATCAGCATCATTATTTTTAACAAAAACTATATATGCAACTATACTCGCATTTATATTCTTATTTATTCCAATGAATTATCCATTTGAACCTATACAATTAAGTTTAATTAGTTCTATTACTATAGGTATACCTGCATTTATACTCGCACTTGAACCGAATTATGACGAAGTAAAAGGTAATTTCTTAACAAATGTATTAAGAAAATCAATACCAGGAGGTCTTACTATAGTTATAAATGTAATTAGTGTTATGGTTATAGCTAAGTTATTTGGAATAGATCAAGATAAAATATCTACAATGGCTGTAATTTTATCAGCTATGACAGGATTTATACTGTTATTTAAAATATGTTATAAATTTAATACATTAAGAACTATAATGTTTATATCTTTATTATCTATATTTATAGTATGTGTTATCGGACTTCATAGTATATTTGAAATAGTATTTCTAGAACCAATACTATTAATATATATAATAATTGTATTTATATTAGATATCGCATTATTTAACTTTTTATCAAATATGTGCGATAACAGTTTATTTATTAATAGGAAGTAGGAATTATTATGAATTTAATCGCACTTTTATTAACGCTTATCGTCGGATTATTTATAACACTCGGTAATATATTAGGTATAGTTTTAAAAAACAATAAAAAAGTAACAGATTTAAGTATATCTATCGCATTCGGTGTTATAGTAAGTTTAATTGTACTTGAATTAATACCAGAATCTTTTGAACTATTAGAAAGTAATTTAGATATATTTAGGACTATTATCGCAATTATATTATTAATTTTAATTGGAATAGTAATATTAAAAATATTAGATTTATTTATACCACACCATACTCATGAAAGTCATCTTGTGCATGGTCATAAAGATAATAGTTCTCATAATGAACATTTATATCACATAGGTATAGTTTCATCTATTGCAGTTTTAATTCATAATTTGATTGAGGGTATGAGCTTATACTTAGTATCATCATCTAATATTGTTTCTGGACTTTTACTTTGTATTGGGATAGGATTACATAATATACCTATGGGTCTTGTAATCGCATCTACATTATCAAGTACAAATTATTCAAAAAAGAATATATTAAATATAGGATTTGTAGTTTCAATATCTACATTTATAGGTGGATTTATTATGTTTATAATGGGCGAGGTAAGTGAAATGGTAGAAGGAATACTACTTTCAATCACACTTGGTATGCTTATATATATATCTATATTTGAATTACTTCACCAAATATATCACATGAAAAATAAAAAAATACCATTTATAGGTATTAGTATTGGAGTTTTATTACTTGTTTTAAGTGTTCTTATTGAACATAATTTATAAAGAGTTATTCGCTCTTTTTTCTATTTATTCCTATCATACTACCTAGTATACTAGATACTATTAATATAACATAAAACAATAAATATTTAACTTTAAATGAATTATTAAATGCTAGAAAGTTAAATATAAGTAAAAATATAGAAAATATAAATCCTAATTTTAATCCTTCTATATATCCAGACTTTCTAGATCTTTTACCCATATAAAATCCTCCTATAAATAGTCCTATAATAGGTATTAGTATTTTAAATATAGAAGTAACTTTATCACTCATTATATTAAAATAACTAAATATAGTAGTAATAAAAGTTAAAATAAGTATAGTAGCTATTATATATATAAAAGAGAGTGCTAATTTTTTTAAATATTTCATCAAATCACCTAATAATATTTATTCTTTTGAATAAAAAAATATTCAAATACTCAACATATAATGGGTGATAAAATGTATTTAAGTTTAATATTTAAAACAGTATTTTTATATTTTTTTATTATATTTGTATATAGATTAATGGGTAAAAAAGAAGTTGGACAATTAAGTGTAGTAGATTTAATCGTATCTATATTAATAGCTGAATTAATCGCACTTGGAATAGAATCTAAAAATGGAAATATATTTATATCTGTTGTACCGATATTAGTATTAGTATTTATACAGATTTTAATAAGTTATATGACATTAAAAAATGATAAATTAAGATATATAATAGATGGTAAACCTGCAGTAATAATTAAAAATGGTAAAATAGATTTTAATGAGATGATAAAGTTAAGATATTCATTAGACGATTTACTTACTCAGTTAAGACTTAAAGGAGTTAAAAGTATAGATAAAGTAAAGTATGCGATACTTGAAACAAATGGTAATTTATCTGTATTTAGTGATGATTCTACTTATCCACTTCCTTTAATACTTGATGGAGTAATAGATTATGGAGTATTAGATGAAATTGGTAAAAATTATAATTGGCTTATAAATGTATTAAAGAAAAGAAATATTGAACTTAAAGATGTTTTTTATGCATTTTATACATCAGGTAAAACTTTTATAATAAAAAGAGAAGAATTATTGTGATATAATAGTATGGGTGATAAGTATGGAAAATAATGTACCAAGACATGTCGCAATTATACTTGATGGTAATGGTAGATGGGCTAAAAAAAGAGGTTTAAAAAGAAGTTTAGGGCATAAAGCAGGATTTGAAAACTTAAAAGAATTAACGGAATATATATTTAAAAAAGGAGTTAAAATATTAAGCGTTTTTGCTTTTTCAACAGAAAATTTTAAAAGAGATAAAGAAGAGGTAGATTACCTTATGGATTTATTAGTTAATAGATTTAAGGAGTTAGAAAGCAAGAATGTTAAAGTAGTATTTTCAGGGGTAAGAGATGGACTTAGAAGTGATGTTAAAGATGCGATAGATAAACTTGAAAAAGATACTATGGATAATAAAGATTTTATTTTAAATATTTGTTTTAACTTTGGTGGTAGAATAGATATAATTAATTCAGCTAAAAAAATAGCCGAAGATTATAAAAATGGAATTTTAGATTTGGATTTATTAGATGAAGAAAAATACAAGGAATATCTATATAATTCAATTCCTGATATAGATTTATTAATTAGAACAAGTGGTGAGATTAGAATAAGTAATTTTATGCTTTATCAACTTGCTTATGCAGAAATGTATTTTACTGATGTATTGTTTCCAGATTTTAATTATAAAGAATTTGATAAAGCATTAGATGATTATAATAAAAGAGATAGAAGATTTGGAAATGCAAAATAAATATTGAAAAAAAATAATAATTGTGATATTATCAATATAGTAGAGGAGGAACTTATGAACCCAGAAGAAAATGTTAGTACAACTGTCGATGAGAAAAAAGAATCAATTTTATTTAAAAATTTGGATTTAGCTTTCGTTTATATATTCATATTTTTAGTAGGTGTAGGTATTGTACTTTTTATGACAAATTATCTAAATGATAAAGTTAAGGAATTTACAAAAGAATCTTTAGTCTATAGCAATAGATAAAAAATAAGGCACGTTTTACATAACGTGTTTTTTTTTGTTACAGTTCAGTCAAGAGATAGTATAAAAACTATCTTTTTACTATTATTATAATAAAAAGAGAGAAAAAATAAT
>CANROP010000059.1 GCA_947632265.1 uncultured Bacilli bacterium | reverse complement strand
ACAATACCTTTCAAATCTTTAGGAATAGATAATTTATCATTTTGCTTATCACCTACTCTATATACTTTTACTGGTAAGCCATAATGTTTTAATTCAGATTTTATTGTTGGATTGCTTAATTGCCTAATTGGATATGGTCTACGACCAATTAAATCATCTCTTGTAAAGCAAAGAGCATCAGCATCTAATAAACGATTTAATAGTACTTCCTCATTTTGGTCTTCACACATTAATAGTATTCTCATTACATCAATTCCTTTTTAAAATCCATTAATGCATCATAACTTACATTTGTATTAAATTCATTATTATAAAATTTATTGCTCTTAGACAATTCTGATCTGAATTTATAATTTGTATGCATATTCTCTAATTTTATCGCATCATCATATTTACTTATATAGATATTATCACTTCTATTAAATAAATCAAGTATTTCACAGTAATGAGTAGTAAATATTAATGTTGCATTCTTTTTATTTACTGATTTATCTTTATAAAGATTAACTAAATTTTCAACTAATGTCTTATGAAAATGATTTTCAATTTCATCAATTATTAAATCTGATCCCGTTTTTAACGAATATACTACAAATGTAAATAAACCAAATCCTTTTGTTGTGCCACTTGATAGTATTTCATATAATTCAGAATTTGATACTTCCTTAGTTGTCCCATTTGTATAAATAATTTTATATTTATTTTCTTTTATCATTTTTATATTATCTAAATGTTCATCAAACATTTTTAATAATGAAGTTATAACATTTAAATTATTATTTAAAAGTTTATATACATTGAACGCTTGGGAATAATCTCTATAAATATAATCATCACTTGAACAATATATTCCTCTTAATGATATATTTTTTAGTAATGAATATATCATCGAAGTATCTTCTGGTAGTTTTAATTCTAGTTTTACTTCTTCAAATTTTTCATAATTAAATAAATCTCTTACATGTGCCTTTTTGTATTCTCTTTTATATAGTTTTTCATTTTTAAAGAATATAGATGTATCTACTGAATTTGTATTTTTATATAGATCTGTTAAATATCTATAAATTGACCCTTCATGATAAAAAGTAATATCTATATTTAATGGTTTATCAATAAATTTAAAAATATTCTTTGAACTATTAATTCTATAATTAGAGAAAATATCATATATTATTGATAATAGTTCTACTACTGTAGTTTTTCCTGATGCATTCTTACCAATAATACCTAATGTACTAAAAACATATAAATCATCGTCTATTTCTTGTAATTCAAACTCCTTATCATTTGCAGTTTTATTTCCTGTTGGTACAAAAGATATTGTTAAATTAGCTTCACACAATTTAAAATTATTGGCAACAACTCTTAATAGTTTCATTTTTAACACTCCTTATTCTATTTTTTATTATAACATATATTTTTATAAAAAAACATTTTTTTTGGTTTTTTTGTAATTTTCACATATATAATATTCTATTTTTTTCAAAAAATCAAGTATTTCTTTAATATTATATGCATAATCATTTACCTGATACATTTAAGTATTAGTAATAAAAAAACTATAAATTTGTTATAGTTTCCTTATATTTTAAACATGCTAAATCTAATTCATTAATTAATTTATCTGAAATATCAAAATCACTTAATCTAGCTCCTGATGCGAATTTATGTCCACCGCCATTATATTTAGATGCAACCTCATTTATTATAGGTCCTCTAGATCTTATTGAACACCTTATATTATCATTTGCTTTATCATAACAAAATATTGCCCATGAATACATTCCATCTATAAATGTTAAATTATTTACTATATTACATGCTGTTGCAGCATCTGTATTATATTTATCTAATATATCTTGATCTAATTTAATATATCCAAATCCATTATCAGTTATAGTTAAATTATTTATAATATAACTTTGTAATCTTAAATCATTAATACTTCTTAAATACATGTTTTCATATAAACTTGTAAAATCTATATTTGTTTCTTTTATTATATAAGAAACAAGTTCAAAAGTTTTACATGTTGTATAAGAGTGTAAAAACCTCTCTGTATCTCCTACAAGACCTATATATAATTTTTCTGCACATGCTTTATTTGGTTTTAATTTAGTATTTTTTATAAGTTCTATTACAAGTTGAGATGCACTAGATGCACTACTATCTATAAGTTCTATATCAGCAAACCTTTCTATAAAAGGATGATGATCTATTTTTATAACATATTCGAACTTACTACAATCTACACCATCTATTCTTTTTATATCTGGAGTATCTAGTACTATAAGCATGGAATCTTTATACATATCATCTGTAAATTTATCTAGTAATCCTATATATCTATGGCGTGATGCTGGAGCCCCTACCACATATACTTCCTTTTTTGGAAATGTATTTAGTATTACCTCCTTTAATCCTAATGTACTACCTAATGCATCTGGATCAGGTCCTACATGTCTTGCGATTACTATTTTATTATATTTTTTTATCATTTTATATATTTGTTTAAATTTATCCATGTTTAACACTTCCTTGTGCTGTTATAATAATACACTATTTTTATTTTAAAGTCAAAGAAAATGTAAGTTTAAATCTTACATTTATTCATTTATTAATTTATATGTATCTTTTACTATCATAGCTTCTTCATCAGTTGGAAGTACACATACTTCTACTTTAGAATCACTACTACTTATTTTACCTTCTCTAAATTCTAAGAAACGAGCTATTTTATTATTAGCGGTATTATCAATACATATACCAATTGGTTTTAATCTATCTAATACCATTTCTCTAAATTCTGGTCCATTTTCTCCTACACCAGCAGTAAATACAAGCATATCTACTTTACCTTCTAGTTTTAAATAGTATTCTGCAATATATTTAGCAACCCTATCTACATACATATTGTAAGCTAGTATCGCATTAGTATCTCCACTTTTACATAACTCTTCTACATCACGACAATCAGATTTACCACATATACCTAAGAATCCACTATTTTTATTAAGCATATTAGTTACTTCATCGACACTCATGCCAGATTCTTTACAAACATATTCAACTATAGATGGATCTATAGAACCACTACGAGTTCCCATCATAAGTCCATCAAGTGGTGTAAGTCCCATTGTAGTATCATAACATACTCCATTTTTTACACATGCTATACTAGATCCACTACCTATATGACATATTATTAAATTTACATCTTCTTTATTTAATCTTTTCTTCATTTCAGTAGTTATATATTTATGACTTGTTCCATGAAAACCATATTTTCTAACTCCGTACTTTTCATACCATTCATATGGTACTGGATATAAATAATTTTCTTTTGGCATTGTTTGATGAAATGCAGTATCAAAAACTGCTACCATAGGAACATTTTTAAATGCCTCTCTCATAGATCTAATACCAGCTAAATTACCAGGATGATGAAGTGGTCCTAATTTAGTTAAATTTTCAATATCTTTTATAACTTCATCAGTTATTATTACTGAATTAGAATACTTTTCCCCACCATGTAATACACGGTGTCCAATACCTTTTATTTCATCTAATGATTCAATTACTTTATTTTCTAATAATTCATCTATTAGTACCTTACTAGCTTCAGTATGATCCTTTATAAATTTTTCTTTTTTTATTTTTTCTCCATTTATTTTAATAGTATAATAACTATCTTCTTGTCCTATTTTTTCTATATAACCATTAATTAATACTTCTTCGCTAGGCATTTCATATACTTGAAATTTAAGTGATGAACTACCAGCATTAACACATAATATTTTCATTTTTCCTCCTATAATTCATATTCTATTATTCTAAGATTTGGAATCTTTATTCTAGATAAATTTCCATCTTCAGGTATTTCTCCAAGTAGATAATGTATAACTCTACTAACTGCTGAGTGAGTTACAACTAAAACATTTTTATCTTTATATCTTATTTTTATATCTTCTATAAAACTAGATACTCTATACATAAAGTCTTGTATACATTCTATATTTTGTAATTTAGTATTAAGAACTACATCCCAACAATCCCATCTATCTACCTCATCTATTTTAGCGCCTTCGTTTAATCCCCAATCTCTTTCTTTTATTCTATCATCTATATTTATTGGCAATTTAGAATCTACTAATATTTTAGCAGTCTCACGTGCCCTTTCTAATGGACTTGATATAACTACATCAATATTTAAAGTACTTACTAATTCTTGTAATTCTTTAGCAGATTCCCTACCTTTATCAGTTAAAGGAATATCACTTATTCCTTGCACTTTACCTAAAACATTCCAAATGGTTTCTCCGTGTCTTACGACATATAATTTCATACTATTTTCTTTCTTTCATAGTTGGGAATAAAATTACATCTCTAATGGATTCTGATTCTGTAAATAACATACATAATCTATCTATACCATATCCAATTCCACCTGCAGGTGGCATACCATACTCAAGAGCTTCGATAAAGTCCATATCTATATCGTTAGCTTCATCGTTACCAAGTTCTCTTTCTTTTAATTGTTCTTCAAATCTTTCAAGTTGATCCACAGGATCATTTAATTCAGTATAAGCATTTGCGAATTCTTTTCCACCTATAAATAATTCAAATCTATCAACAAATCTTGGATCCTCTGGATTTCTTTTTGTTAATGGAGATATCTCTACTGGATGTCCATATAGGAATGTTGGTTGTATTAGAGTTTCTTCTACATATTTTTCAAAGAAAGCATTTATTATATGACCTACTGTAAAATGAGGTTCTACTTCTATTCCGTGCTCTTGTGCAAGATTAATTGCTTCTTCTTTAGAATAGTTATTTTTAAAATCTATTCCTGTTTTCTCTTTTATCGCATCTACCATACTAATTCTTTTCCATGGACCTTCTAGATTTATTTCATATCCACTCCAATTATATATCATTTTTCCAGTTACTTCCCTAGCAATTTTTTGATACATAGCTTCAGTTAAATCCATCATACCTTCAAGATTGGAATAAGCTAAATAAGCTTCCATTAGTGTAAATTCTGGATTGTGTTTTGGATCCATACCTTCATTTCTAAATACTCTACCAATTTCATATACAGCTTCCATACCTCCTACAAGTAATCTTTTAAGAGGTAACTCTAGAGCTATTCTCATATACATATCTAAATCTTGAGTATTATGGTGTGTCTTAAAAGGACGTGCTGATGCACCTGTTAAAAGTGTTGTAAGTACTGGTGTTTCAACTTCTACAAATCCTTTACTATCCATAAAATTTTGAATACATCTAATTATTCTTGGTCTTAGGAACGCTACTCGTTTGGAATCTTCATTCATAATTAAATCTATATAACGTCTTCTATATCTTTCCTCTATATCAGTTAATCCATGAAATTTTTCTGGTAGTGGTCGTAATGATTTTACTAAATGTGTATATTCTAAACATTTAATAGTTACTTCTCCTGTTTGTGTCTTCATGATTTTTCCTTTAACACCAACAATATCGCCAATATCAGCTGTTTTAAATAACTTATATACTTCTTCTCCAACATCGTTTATAGATATATATATCTGTATTTTTCCAGTCTTATCTTGAATTGTAAAGAATGATGCCTTACCCATCTTTCTTATAAACATAATTCTTCCTGCAACGATTGCGGTATCATTCATGGCATCAAATTCATCGTGAGATACACTCGCATACTTCTCTTTAATTTCAGATGCATAATGTGTACGATTAAACTTCTCACCAAAAGGATCTAATCCCATATCTCTTATATTTTGTGCTTTTTCTCTTCTAACCAATTCTTGATCAGTAAATTCTCTCATAATTTCACCTCAATGTACTAATAATATATCATAAATTATTAAATAAATATAGTAAAAAATTAAAAAATCCTAAAAAGGATCTTATTTTCCTAAAGTTTTAATTTTTTGTGCGATTTTCTCTTTACCATTTAAAAACTCTCTTATAGATTCTCCGTAATTAAGATTATTTATAATATTAGCTACTTTTTCTGAACAATCTACACTAAAAAACCATGGTAATTCTTTATATTCATTAGGTACATATGTTAAGTTTGTGGAATATAATTTATCAAAAACTCCTTCATTATATGCTTCGTTAAATTCATCTACACCTTTTGTAAATAATGAGAATGTAGTCATAAGATATATATGACGTGCTCCTCTTTCTTTTAACTTTCTTGCAGAATCAATAATAGAACCTCCAGATGCGATCATATCATCTACTACAATTACATCAACCCCATTTAAGTTTTCTGGTCCTATATATTCGTGGTATGTTATAGGATTTTTTCCATCCTCTATTTTTGTATAGTCCCTTCTCTTATCAAAGTTACCAAATCTTATACCACCTAGAATATCCGCTAAAAATTTAGCCTTTTCACGGGCACCACCATCAGGTGCGACTATAAGTAGATTATCTATTTTTATATCTTCATGTTGTAAAATACTAAGTAATATATCACTTGTTGCATATCCATTACTAAACATCATCCTATTTGGTATTGCATTCGCAACCATAGGATTGTGTGCATCAAATGTTATTAATTCATTTATATTATATCTTTCAAGTTCTTGGAGTGCCATCGCACAATCAAGTGATTCTCTTGAATATCCTGATGAACTTCGCTTATCTTGTCTTGATTGATATAATAGAGGCATTACTATAGTTAATTTAAAAGCATGGCCTGCTATCGCACTTATTATTCTTTTTATATCTTGATAATGCTCATCTGGCATCATATGATGTATACCTCTTTGTGACATATAAGTAACATCATAATTTCCTATATCTGTTAAGATATATACATCTTTATCTCTTACAGATTCATTTAATACCCCTTTAGCTTCCCCATTTTTAAACCTAGGTAAATCCATATCAGCTATATAGTTATAATTTGTATCTCTTAGTAAATTTATATGATGATTTACCCTCTCTCCAAACTCACGAAAATTCTCTGGTACAATTAATTTTAATTTTTTTTCCACAACTTACTACCTCCTGCATTTTAATTATACAATAAATTTTCATGTTTTCATCCACTTTTTTTTAAAATAATTAAAAAAAATTATCAACATTAATTGTTGATATTTAATTTTTTGAAAAATTATCTTTAAATTTAAGTAATGCGGTAGTACTCCCAACCCTACATGTATACTTTCGATAAAATCTACTCGGCCTCTTTCGAGTGTGCTGGAAGGAGATTTTCCAGTCATCAACATTACTAATAGTAATATAACATATTTTTTCCTAAATGTGTTACTTTTTTGATACTTTTTTACATTTTTTATATATTAATAAACTGGTTTATCTGTAATAGTACAAGCATATTCGTTAAGAATTATGTTCTATCTAATAACAAAAGTTAAAATACTTATAATATTTCAATAAAAAGTACAGCTTTATAAATTAATAGTTAACATTTCACTTGTTATTTTAAAATTGTTTTTTTCATATAAGTGTTTAGCTTTGATATTATTACTCAGTACATTTACTTCTATTTTATGTGCATTTTTTGATATAGCCCACTTTTTAAAATGTTCTATTAAAGATGTGGCAATTCCCCTGTTACGATAATTATTATCAATATATAATGCATCTAATTTGGCAGTTATGTATTTATATGCATCATCTTTAGGTTTAATAATTCCATATAAATAACCTACAATTTCATCATTTTCTTCGGCAACAATAATCAATTTATTAGAATCTTCAATATAATTTTCATATATATTAGTAACAATAAAATTTTCATCAATTCCTAAATCATA
>CANROP010000058.1 GCA_947632265.1 uncultured Bacilli bacterium | reverse complement strand
AAAAAATATAGAGAAAAATATAAATAAATAAAGGAAAAAGCAGGTAGTTTGCATGCAAACTTTGCACACTACCAATTAGATTAAGAGGTGGGATTTATGAATAAAAAGAATATTATCGCATTCATTATATTGTTATTATTTATAGTGGGTTGTGATAGAAATGATAACACATCACTTATTAAAACTAAAGGCGTAGGTATAGGTAAAGAAATTTGTTATACAGATTCAAAAGAGAAACAACAGTGTTATGAAAATAATTTAAAATTATATGTAGAATATGATAATAAAGAATTGGAAATAGAAGAAGCACTAAATGAAAATCTTATTACTTTAAAAGATATAAAAAGAGCTTATAATAAATATGAAAAAGAAAATCCTATAATTAAAATAAGTGCTGCACTAGAAGTAATAACATGTTTTACCGATATTGAAACCAAGATATGTTTTGGATGTGATTTAGGATTATATGTTCTATATAATAATGAAAGAATTGAAATAAAAGATGCACTAGATGAAAATCTTATTACATTAGAAGATATTAGTGAGGTTTACTATGAATTTACTAAAGATAATGGCTTGATAGAACCTATTTAAAAATAAAGTTTTAATGATAGCACTTATATAGAAGATGACAATAAGTTATTTTCTTTTTTATTTAACCTAAGAGCAAAAATTGTTTATACAATAGATGTGCAATTTTTGCCCTTTATTTTTTACTAAGAGTTATAGTAGAATTAAATTGAGAGGTGAAAACTATGAATAAAAAGAATATTATCGCATTCATTATATTGTTATTGTTTATGGTGGGTTGCGATAAAAATGATAACTCATTACTTATTAAAACTAAAGGCGTAGGTATAGGTAAAGAAATCTGTTATACAGATTCAAAAGAGAAACAACAGTGTTATGAAAATAATTTAAAATTATATGTAGAATATGATAATAAAGAATTGGAAATAGAAGAAGCACTAAATGAAAATCTTATTACTTTAAAAGATATAAAAAGAGCTTATAATAAATATGAAAAAGAAAATCCTATAATTAAAGGTGGTGTTGTTGGGCCAGAAGTAATAACATGTTTTACTAGTTTAGATACCAAAATATGTTTTGGATATGATATAGGATTATATGTTCTATATAATAATAAAAGAATTGAAATAAAAGATGCACTAAACGAAAATCTTATTACACTAGAAGATATTAGAGATGCTTACTATGAATTTACTGGTCATAGAGGATGGGTAGAAGATGCTTAAAAGCAAAGTTTTAATAAAAGCACTTAAAAGAAGATGAAGAAGTTATCTTCTTTTTTGTCGACTCTAAGAGCAAAAATTGAACATTTACTATTGTAATACTATTAACTAAGAGTTGCTTTATCTTGCTAAAAAATATTGATACATTTAAGTTAAAAGTAAATGAAAATATATTTATTTGTTCACTTATAACATGAAAAGTTATATGGTAAAACAAAAATATGGAATAATCGCTCTGTTTTTAATTAAGATATATACAAAAGAGAAAATTTACAAAAATATACACACTACATTGACTTGTGTGTATAAAAATGTTAAAATGTAATGGGGTGAAAAGATGTTATATACAAGAAATGAAATATCGAAAAAGTATAAATCAACTTATCAATTAAATAAAGCATTAAATAATAAAGAAATTTTTAAGATTGAAAATGGCATCTATTCGGATGAGGAGTATGTAAATCCATTATTAATTATAAAGAAAAAATATCCGAACGCTATTTTTACTATGGATAGTGCATTTTATTACTGGAATTTAACAGAAGTAATACCAAATCAATTTTCTTTAGCTACAAAAAGATTTAATACTAGATATAAAGATGTAGATATAAAACAATATTTTATAAAAGATAATTTGTTTGAATTTGGTAAAACAACTTTGAAAGTAGAAAATGTGGAAATAAACATATATGATAAAGAAAGAATGTTAATTGAATTAGTAAGAAAAAAATCACAAATTCCATTAGATTATTATAAAGAAATCATATCTAATTATAGAAAAATAGTAAATACATTAGATCCATTTAAAATATCTAACTACATTTCATATTATAAAAATGATGAAACGTTATATAATCGAGTACAAAGTGAGGTGTATTAATTGAACATAGAAAAAATTAGACAAAAATATATAAAAGATGGATATACTAGAGCAAATGCCACCGCAAAAGTATGTCAAGATATAATTCTAAGTGAAATTTATAAAAGTCCATATTTCAAAAATGTTACAATAAAAGGCGGGGTTGTAATGCATAGTATTTCTCATGATAAACGTAGAGCGACTAGAGATATTGATTTAGATTTTATAAGGTATTCATTGGAAGATGAATCAATTTTAAAATTTATAAATAAACTAAATGACAATGATGATGGTATTACTATATTGATTGACGGAGATATCGAATCCTTAAATCATCAAGATTATAATGGTAAAAGAGTAAATGTTATTATAAAAGATAATTACAATAATGAAATGTCCTCAAAACTTGATATAGGAGTTCATAAAGATTTTGATTTAAAACAAGAAGAATATTGTTTTGAGTTATACCAATTAGGAGAAACAGCAACCTTATTTATCAATTCAACTAAAGCAGATTTTTATAGAAAAATTGAAGTCTTTATTAAAATTTGGGACATTATCTACACGCTTTAAGGATATATTTGATTTTTATTATTTAATAAATAACGCTAATATGAGTAAAGATAAATTTAACAAATATATTAAAAAAATTATATATGACGATAATTCTATGAAAGAAAATAATATATATGATGTTATAAATAAAATAAAAGTTTTATTTTCTGATAATAGGTTTGTTACTAACTTAAATGATGCAAGAAATAATTGGTTAGGACTTCCTGTTAACGAGGTTTTAAATAGTATAATTATTTTTCTAGAAAGTTTAGAAAATATTTTCGTATAATAAAATTTGAAAAAGTGTAAGTAACACTTTTTTTGGCATATTTAACTTATAAATATGTCGTTTTTTATTTAGAATTTTATTTTAATTATTTTAATAAATTTAAGTGGGAGGAGTTATGGATAAATTTAAAATAAATATTTTTTTTGATGATGAAGCATTAGAATTTGAAGATAAAATTTTAGAAATACTAGACGATTATATAAAAGAGAAAATTAAATTACACATTTGTAAGCAAAATTAATGTATATTCACAATTTGCATGTTAGTTGATAGGAGGTAATATTATTAATATATTAACAGCCGTAAAAAAAAATATATATCACGTTGCAATTTATATAAGATTATCTAAAGAAGATGAAGATAAAAAGGGAATGATAAAAGATAGTAATAGTGTACAAAATCAAAAATCCTTTTTAGAAAATTATATAAAAGAATTAGGTTATGAACTTGTTGATATTTATATTGATGATGGTTTTACTGGAACAAATTTTGAAAGACCAGCATTCAAAAGAATGATTCAAGATATAGAAAAAGGTCGTATAAATATGGTTATTACAAAAGACTTATCTAGACTTGGAAGGGATTATATAGAAACAGGCGAATATGTAGAAAAATATTTTCCATCTAAAAATGTCAGATATGTTTCAGTATTAGATAATATTGATACATTTTTCAGCACTTCAAATAACGATATCGCACCTTTTAAAGCTGTAATAAATGATATGTATTCTAGAGATAATTCAAAAAAGATAAGAACAGCACTCAGAACTTTACAAGAAGATGGAAAATGGGTAGGAGGATGTGCTCCACTTGGGTATATGCAAGATCCAGAAAATAAAAACCATTTAGTTATAAATGAGGCTGAAGCACCCATAATAAGAAGAATATTTGCTATGGCAAAGAGTGGATTAACTTATTATCAAATAAAAGAAATTTTAACACAGGAGAAAGTTCCAACCGCTTCAATACTTAGAAAAAAGCATTCAAATACACCGATGGCAAATGATGGTGTATGGTGTTCTAAAACAGTTAAAACTATATTACAAAATCAATTATATGTTGGAGATTTAGTACAAAATAGAAGAAGTAGAATAAGTTATAAAATAAGAAAAATGGTTAAGAATGATGAATCGGAATGGGTTATAGTAAAAAATACTCATGAGCCACTAGTAGATAGAAAAACTTTTGAGGAGGTACAAAAAATATTATCTAATTGTAAAGTAAGATCTAAGAAAGATATATATAGGCTATTTGATGGTATGCTATATTGTTATGAATGTAAACGTAAAATATCAATATGTAAGCCTAGAAAAAGTGATAATAGAACTTATATTTGTTGTAACACTTATAGGATGTATTCAAAATTAAATTTATGCACATCTCACAATTTCAATTATGATGTTTTAGAGGATGCAGTTTTAAAGAAAATCAAATCTATATTTCAGACTTATTTAGATCAAGATAAAATAAAAAATAGAGTTAAATCAGTATGCGATAAGGAATTATCAAAAAATGAATATAAAATGAAATTTGAATCTCTTAACAATCAAGTACTTTTAAAAGAAGAACAGTTAGATAAAATGTATTTAGATAAATTAGATTCAAAAATTACTGAAGAAATGTTTAATAGAATTAAACTAAAATTAGAAATTGAAATAAATAAGATAAAAAATGAGATGCAAGAAATAAATGAACTTATGGAAAATAAAGAAGATTCTGAAAATATGAATTTAGAGTGTATGAACTTAGTTAAAGAGTTTTTAAACGTTGAAAATCCTAATAGAACACTCATATTAAAATTAATACAAAAGATAGAAATTACTAAAAATAAGGAAGTAAATATCTATTTTAATTTTAAGAAATTAAATTTTTTATTAGAAGAAAATAATCATTAATGGAATCAATCAGAAGGACTTCCCATGATGATAACATTAGTATTATCATCAAACATGAAAAGAATGATGAAGGATAATGTATTAGTTAGAAAGTTAATAGGAATAGAAACATCAGGAAGTATTAATATTTTATTTACAGATAAAACTGGTACTTTAACTCATGGTAAATTAGAAGTAATAAATATAATTAATGGAGAGTTTAAAGAATATAAAAAAGAAAAAGATTTAATTAAAGATAAAAAATATTATGATTTAGTAAAACTATGTTGTATAGGCAATAATCAAAGTAGTTATGGAGAGAATAATATAATTGGTGGAAATATTACTGATAGGGCAATACTTTCATATTTTAAAGATGATAATTATAAAGTAAAAAGAGATAAAATAATTCCTTTTTCAAGTAAAAATAAATATTCAATAACTACAGTAGGTAATTTAAATTTAATAAAAGGAGCTCCAGAAGTAATACTAAAACATTGTAAAACTTATTATGATTCAAATGGCAAAGAAAGACCTATTATTAACATAAGAAAAGTAGAAAACTTAATATCTGAATATACTAAAAAAGGAATTAGAGTATTAGTAAGTGCGACTTCTAAAAATATAAATCCAGAAAAATTTGAAAATCTTACATTACTTTCAATAATTCTAATAAAAGATGAGGTAAGGAAAGAAGCTATTGAAGGAGTGAAAATGGTAATGGATGCACATATTAAGACTGTAATGATTACAGGAGATAATAAAGATACCGCACTTTCAATAGCTAAAGAAGTTGGATTATATAAAGAAGGAGATTTAGTTTTAACTCATGAAGAATTAGATAAGATGAGTGATGAAGAATTAAAATCAAAAATTTTAAATATTTCAATAGTCGCAAGAAGCTTGCCGAGTGATAAAAGTAGACTTGTAAGACTTAGTCAAGAATTAAATTTAGTTGTAGGTATGACAGGTGATGGAGTAAATGATGCTCCAGCACTCAAAAAAGCAGATGTAGGTTTTAGTATGGGTAGTGGAACAGAGGTAGCTAAAGAAGCAAGTGATATAGTAATACTAGACGATAACTTTTTATCTATATCAAAAGCTATTTTATTTGGAAGAACTATTTTTAAAAGTATAAGAAAATTTATAATATTGCAACTAACAATTAACTTATGTGCACTTTCACTATCTATAATAGGTCCATTTATAGATATAGAAATGCCTATAACAGTTATACAAATGCTTTGGATAAATATGGTAATGGATACCCTAGCAGGTCTAGCATTTTCATTTGAACCTCCACTACCTGAATACATGAAAGAATATCCAAAGAAAAAAGAAGAAAATATCATGAATAAATATATGATAAATCAAATATTTTTTACAGGTGTCTATTCATCTTTAGTATGTATATTGTTTTTAAAATTACCATTTGTAAGAAATTTATTTAGATATGATGTAAACGATAAATATTTATATACAGCATTCTTTGGATTATTTATTTTTATAGATATATTTAATGAATTTAATGCTAGAACACATAGATTAAATCTACTTGCAAATATATTAAAAAATAAAGTATTTATAATTGTTGTAACTTTTATAGTTATAGTTCAAATATTTCTCATATATTATGGAGGAAATTTATTTAGAACATCAGGACTTACTTTATTTGAATTTGAAGTTATGTTAGCATTCGCATTCACAGTAATACCATTTGATTGGATTAGAAAATTAGTACTTAGAAGTAAAGGAATAAAAGGTGGAGTTTAAAAATGTATATTATTTAGAAAATATTCCCATATTATTAAGGGAGGAATTTTATGAAGAAATTATTACTAGTACTAGTTACAGCTTTAGTATTAACAGGATGTTCTATAGGAACAGATATGAGTAATACACCAACTAAGAGAGTTGAAGAATATTTAAATAATTATCAGACATTAGATTCAAATGTACTTTCTAAATTAGATTCTATAGTAAACAATGAAGAAATGTTTGATGAAGATCAAAAGACTACTTATAGAGATATATTAAAAAAACATTATCAAGATTTAACATATACAATAAAAGAAGAAACAGTAAATGGAGATACTGCTACAGTTGAAACAGAGATAGAAGTAAACGATTATACAAAAGTGTTAAAAGAAGCAGAAACTTATAGAACAACTAATGCAGAAGAATTTACGAATGATGAGGGAGTTTTTGATGAAATCAAGTTCAATACTTATAAGTTAGATTTACTTAAATCTAATAAAGATAGAGTAAAATATACTATATATTTCTCTTTAACAAAAAAAGATGATAACTGGGAACTTGATGAGTTAACTAATACTGAAGAAGAAAAAATACTTGGAATATATGAATACTAGAAATAGTATTTTTTCTTTAATAATAATTTATATAATGTTATAAAAAATGCCAGTAATGGCATTTAGATAAAAATTTATTTTGACTTTGATTTTAACTTTAGAATATATACAGTTTGTTTTGTAGAACTATTTCTTGTACATGTTATAAGTGTTAAATAATTTCCTTTCTCTTTTATATATACTTCTACAGTTCCTGTTTTTTCTACTTCATATATATTTACTATTTCATAAGTGTATTTAATATTTTTATAATAAACGTTTGCTGTATCTTTTAATTCAAGTTTATAAAGATCGTTAAAATAACAAATATGACAATTTCCAGAATGAGCAGCAAGTACTAAATTATTATTTTCTTGATCTGGAAATGTTGAACCTTTAATTACTTGAACATTATACTTTATTGAATTATATTTAGATTCTAATGATAAAAAACCTCTTTTTAAATTTATTTTAGGTATTTCAAGTACTCCTATATAATTTAAATCTACATTATTATTAACTTTGTCATCATCTTTAACATCATTATTTTCTTCTATATCGATATTTTCTTCTTTATTTTCATAATCCTCTATTGGTACATCTATATCAAGAAAAAATTTATCTCTTTTTTCTTCTCTATATTCAAGATAAAAAAATATAATTCCTAAAATAATAAATATTAAACTAATTAATGTAATAATTTTATTTTTTTTCATATTACCCCCAACATAGATATAATTATAGATTAAAAGTAAATAAAAGTAAATAAAAATGTTTTACAAAGTGGTAAATTTTAATTGCGATATCCCGTTTTGATATCCCGAATGAAAATAGAGATAACCAGAAATCTCTATTTTTTAACGCATAAATTTATTTTTCATATTTAAATTTTCAATTGAAATTTTGTAGAATTTTAATTTATCAAGTAATTCAGTTCCT
>CANROP010000057.1 GCA_947632265.1 uncultured Bacilli bacterium | reverse complement strand
ATTTGATTTGGTGAATCAGATGTTATCCCTTATTGGATGTCATCTGAAATCAACTATTGTTGAAATCAGATGTTTTTATTATTTAAATAGTAAGGTGATTACTATAAAGAATAATAGTAATATTATAATAAATAGAGAGTTTTCTCTTTTTGTCATAAATACCACCCACCTTTCTTTTATCTTTTGATAATTGAAAGAGAGTCACCTGATATATTTCAAATGTATCCATAAACATTAATATCAAACGAATGTTTTTTGTGCAATAGTTTATACTAAAATTTTTATACCAATTATGTAACATTTTTATTAATTATTCATAAAATGCATATATTAATAGTGTATACTATATGCATATATTAATAGTGTATACTAGTTGACATTTTCATAAAAATATAGTATATTTATATCGCACTTGTAAAAGTGTTGTAAATGTTTTTCGCTTCTGGATGGTGCGACTAACAAATGATTCCAGGCGACAATGTTTTTCGCTTCCAGGTGGTGCGACTAATAAATGATCCTGGTCGAAAATGTAGAATAACTCCATTAAAAGATGGAGTTTTCTTATCCCTTATGATATAATTTATGGAGTTGATAAAATGAAAATAGAAACAGGTTATTTATATCACATCAAAGATGAATATTTTGATGTTGTTAATGATGAAAATTTAATGCAAAATCATGAAAGAGGTAAAAAGAGACCAACTTATTTTATTATTTAAATAGTAAGGTGATTACTATAAAGAATAATAGTAGAATTATAATAAATAGAGAGTTTTCTCTTTTTGTCATAAATATCACCCACCTTTCTTTTATCTTTTTGATAATTGAAAGAGAGTCACCTGATATATTCCAAACGTATCCATGAACATTATATCAAACGAATCAATGCCTTATATTAAATTTTTATACCAATTATGTAACATTTTTACTAATTATTCATAAAATGCATATATTATAAGTGTATACTAGTTGACGTTTTCATAAAAATGTAGTATATTTATATCGCACTTGTAAAAGTGTTGTAAATGTTTCTCGCTTCCGGGTGGCTAGCGAGTAATAAATAATCCCGGTCGACAATGTTTCTCGCTTCTGGGTGGCTAGCGAGTAATAAATGATCCCAGTTGAAAATGTAGAATAACTCCATTAAACGATGGAGTTTTCTTTAATTATTTTTAAATTTGTTATATAATTATTTTAGGTGGTAAAATGTCAGTAATAAAAATAATGGATGAAATACTTTCAAATAAAATCGCAGCAGGAGAAGTTGTAGAAAGATGTTCATCTGTAGTTAAAGAATTAGTTGAAAATAGTATAGATGCAAATGCTACAGAAATAAAAGTTGATTTAATAGAATCAGGAGTAAAAGAAATTAAAGTAACTGATAATGGTCGTGGTATGGATAAAGAAGATGCTGTAATGGCGTTTAATAGACATGCTACAAGTAAGTTGATAGATGAAGATGATTTATACCACATCCATACTTTAGGTTTTAGAGGAGAAGCTCTAGCTTCTATTGCTTCTGTATCAAATATAGAACTTATAACATCTATGGGGGATGTAGGAACTATAGTTAATATTAAAGGTGGTAAATTAATAAGTGTTTCTAATAGCGATGCAAGAGTTGGTACAACAATAACAGTAAAAGATTTGTTTTATAATACTCCTGCTCGTTTAAAACATTTAAAAAGTTTATATACAGAACTATCAAATATAACTGATTATATGAATAAAATAGCTTTATCACATCCTGAAATAAGATTTAGTGTTACAAATGATTCAAAAGAATTACTTAGTACAGATGGATCTGGTAATTTACTTAAATGTATAAAAAATATATTTGGACTTAATGTAGCTAAAAAAATGATAGAGGTAAACGCTTCAAATAATGATTATGAAATAAGTGGATTTATAAGTTTACCAGAATTATATAGATCAAATAGAAATAGTATAATAACAATAGTAAATGGTAGAATAGTTAGAAATATGGAATTAAATAAAACTATAAATGATTCCTATCACTCTTATAAACCAGATAATTACTATCCTATAGTAGTATTAAATATAAATGTTGATACGACACTAGTAGATGTAAATATACATCCAACTAAAATGGATATAAAGTTTGGAAATATGGAAGATTTACTAGAGTTAGTTACTAATACTATTAAAAATAGTTTAAAGAAAAAAACATTAATACCTCATATAGAAGAAAAACCTACATATATAGAGAAAAAAAATTACGAAGAAATAAAATTGGATTTTGATAGTGTTGTTAGTGAACCAGAAGAAGAATATGTTGTAAATAAAGATTTAGAAAATGATACTAAAGAAGTAGAAGTCCATGAAGATGTAAAAGAGATTATGCCTATTATGTATCCTGTTGGTCTTGTACATGGTACATATATAATATGTCAAAATGAATACGGTATGTATATAATAGATCAACATGCAGCAAAGGAAAGAATAAATTATGAGATAGTTAAAGATAAATTAAACAATCCTAAAAAAGAAAGTATACCTATGATGTTTCCTTTAACAATAGAGTATACTAATTCAGAATATATAATCTTGAAAGAAAATTTTGAATTTTTAAGAAGTCTTAACTTTGAAATAGAGGAGTTTGGTATAAACTCTATAATAGTAAAATCTCATCCTGTATGGATTCATGAAGAAAATGCTTTTGAAGCAATAAAAAAAGTTATAGAACTTGTAATAAGTAAAGAAAAAAATTTTGAATTATCTAAGTTTAATGATCATATAGCAGCTACAATGGCTTGTAAAATGTCTATTAAAGCAAATACTAATATAACTATGGATGAAATGAATAATTTAATATCAGATTTAAGAAAGTGTAAAAATCCATTTAATTGTCCACATGGTAGACCAACAATTATATATTATTCAAAAAGTGATTTAGAAAAAATGTTTAAGAGAAGTGGCTTTTAAACTTTTTTTATTACAAAAAAGATTATATACTAAATTCATATATAATCTTTAATATTAATAAATTATTCTACAGTTACTGATTTAGCTAAGTTTCTAGGTTTATCGATATCACACCCTAAATATTTAGCTACCTCATAAGCAATTATTTGTAAAGGAATAATAGTTATTATACTTTGTAATAAATCATTTATTTTAGGTATTTCAATTTTATAATCATAGAAATCTCCATCTATCTTGCTTGTAGTTATAAATATAACTTTAGCTCCTCTTGCTTTTACCTCTTTAATATTGCTTATTGTCTTTTCTAACAAACTATTATCAGTTGATATGGCTATAACTGGAGTACCTTCTTCTATTAGAGAAATTGTTCCATGTTTTAATTCTCCTGCTGGATATGCGGATGCATTAATATAAGATATTTCTTTTAATTTTAAAGCACCTTCCATGCCTAATGCATAATCTATACCTCTTCCAATAAAGAATACATTTTTACATTTACTTATATATAAGGATATATCTTCATAAGTCTTATTTATTTCTTCATCTATTAATTTAGATATATATTTAGTTTCTATATCTTTATTATTAGTTAAATACATAGTAATAAGCGCAAGAAGTGTTATTTGAGCTAAATATGCTTTAGTAGTCGCAACTGCAATTTCACAGCCAGCTTTAGTATAAAGAACATATTTAGACTCACGAGCTATACTAGATCCAAATACATTTACAATACTTAATGTATCTATATTATCACTTTTAGCTTTTAATAGACATGCTAATGTATCTATAGTTTCTCCTGATTGAGAT
Organism: uncultured Bacilli bacterium; assembly: GCA_947632265.1. Taxonomy (GTDB): domain Bacteria; phylum Bacillota_I; class Bacilli_A; order RF39; family UBA660; genus UMGS1613. The sequence continues at coordinate 4,394 of CANROP010000057.1, read as the reverse complement.
ATAAGTATTACTAATGTATTTTCATCATAAAAATTTTTTTTATATCTATATTCGCTTGCGACTTCTACTAGGGTAGGGATATTAGAATATTTTTCAATTAGATATTTTCCTATAAGACCAGCATGGTAAGCAGAACCGCATGCTACTATATGAAATTTATTATATTTAGATAAATCTGGTATATTTTTAAAATTATCATCTAAATAATTCTTTACGGTATTTACAAATACTTCACTTTCTTCATGTATTTCTTTTAACATAAAATGTTCATAACCACATTTTATACTTGATTCTATAGAACCTTCAAATTCAAGTATTTTTTTATCTACTAAATTCATATTAGAATCGTAAACCTCAATTTTAGAACTTTCAATTTTAGCTATTTCATAATCATCCAATAACATATATTTGTTAGTATATTTTAATATAGCAGGTATATCTGATGCGATATAGTTTTCATCATTCCCAAAAGCAATAATTAAAGGACTAGTTTTTTTAAGTGCATATAAATGATTTAAATCATCAGTACATATAATACCAAATGCATAAGAACCTTTAAATATTTTACTTGCTTTATTTAAAACACTTAATATATTTTTATCACTTTTATATAAGAAATCAATATAAGCACATGCAACTTCTGTATCGGTATCACTCTCAAATTTATAATCATTTTTTAAAAGTTCTTCTTTTAATTCTAGATAATTTTCAATTATACCATTATGTACTACTATAAATTTATTACTAGAATGAGGATGTGAATTAGTTTTACTAGGTATACCGTGAGTTGCCCATCTAGTATGACCTATAGCTAGACTAGATTTAGTATTAAAATCTATACTGTTTTTTAAATTTATTATTTTTCCTTCTTCTTTTATTATATTTAATTTATTATCACAAATATAAGCAATACCCGCTGAGTCATATCCCCTATATTCAAGCGATTCTAGTCCATCCATTACGACTTTAATCGCATTATTTTTACCTATATATCCGGTAATTCCACACATTAATTTTCCTTCTTTCCACAATAAAAATAAGTGTGTGATATATATTTTGTTGTAAGATTAATTTTACTTTTTGTAATATATCTAACGAACTACACAATCCGTAACAACATCCGCCGAATATTCGATAATTGTTATCCTCGTTAACCTTTAGGTCTGGCGCTAAATAGTAAATATTGCCTCCCAAATATTTATCTATCTTTAATATAATTATACAAAAAATTAAAAAAGTTTACAATATTAAAAGGATTTAAAGAATTTACGAAGTATGATATATATAGGGAAATCACAGAGGAGGATTTATGTATGCGATAAAATATTACTTAGAAAAATATAAAATTCATATTATAGTATTTACTATAATTCTTATAACACTTTTAACATATCTATTATATTTTAACTTTAATAAAAGAAATAAAAATGAAGAAGTTATAAAAATAGAAAATAAAGAAAGTGTTGAATTATTATCTATTGATACTAGTATTGAAGATGAAGAAATAGATGAGATAGAAAATACAGATATAAAAAAAGTTAAAGTAGATGTAAAAGGCATGGTAAAAATGCCTGGAGTATATGAAATAGATGAAAATTCAAGAGTAATAGATGCGATAAACATATCTGGAGGTCTTATTGAGGGAGCTAATACTAGTTATATAAATTTAAGTAAAAAAGTAACAGATGAAATGATTATAATAGTATATTCTAATGAAGAAATAGAATCTTTTAAAGAGAATAATAAAGAAATTATATATGTAGAAAAAGAGTGTGAATGCCCAGATAATATAAATGATGCTTGTATTAGTGAAGATAAAGAAACTAATATAAATAAAGAAGAAAGTACTGATAATTTAGTATCTATTAATACTGGTACTAAAGAAGAATTAATGACATTAGATGGAATTGGCGAATCAAAAGCACAAGCTATAATCGATTATAGATTAAAAAATGGTAATTTTCTAAATTTAGAAGACTTAATGAATGTATCAGGAATAGGTGAGAAGGCTTATTCAAAAATTAAAGATAATATTAAACTCTAATATATTTCTTATAATACTTTTATTAGTAACACTTATAACAGTTATATATAAAATAAATAATGTTAGTAGTAAATATGATTTAAATACAAAAAAAATAATAGGTATAGTAACTGATATAAAAAAAGAAGATTTAAAAGTTACATTTACTATAAAATCAAAAGAAAATGTAATAGTACATAGTTACGAATATTTAGATATTAATCTTGGAGATAAAGTAGAAGTAATAGGTAATTTAAACGAATTAAAATCTAATACAAATTTTAATTTGTTTAATTATAAAAAATATATGTTTAGTAAAAATACTCATTATTATATTAATTCGAGTGATATAAATATAATAGAAAGTAATAAGAATATATTATATAAAATTAAAAATTATCTTATTAATAAAATAAATAATATAGAAAAAAGTGAATATTTAAATACGTTTATATTAGGAGATAATAGTTATATAGATGAAAATATAAAATCTACTTATAGAGTAAATGGTATAAGTCATTTATTTTCAGTTTCAGGAATGCATATAACTTTATTATCTAGTATTATTTTATATATTTTAAATAAAATAAAAAAGAGTAATTTAAACTATTTATTTGTGATTTCATTTTTAATATTTTACATGTTTTTAACTAACTTTACACCATCTGTTATAAGAGCTACATCATTATTTATTTTTCTTGTATTAAATAAAATATTAAAATTAAATTTAAGTACATTAAAAATATTACTTATAATATTGTGTTTTAATTTAATATTAAATCCATATAATATATATAATACAGGTTTTAAATTTAGTTATATAATTTCTATATATTTAATTTTATTTAATAAACTTATAAATAAACAAAAAAATTATTTATCAAAAACATTAATTACTTCTTTAATTTCATTTTTATCAAGTATTCCAATACTTATAAATAATTATTTTAGTATAAATATAATGACTATATTAAATAATATAATATTTGTACCATTAGTATCTATTATAATTTTCCCAGTATCACTCATAGTTTTATTCTTTCCTAAAATAGAATTTATATATTCATATTTAATTAATGTATTAGAAAATATTTCTTTATTTATAAGTAATTTTAAAATAGAGTTAATACTTTGTCATGTAAATATAATAATAATAATTTTATACTACTTCATAATTACATTAGTATTATATAAAATGTGTAAAAGAAAATATAAATATATAATTATTTTAGTTATTTTACTATTAGTTCATACTAATATAAATAAATTTAAAAATGATTCATATGTTAACTTTCTAGATGTAGGACAAGGAGATTCATCTTTAATACATCTACCATTTGATAGGGGAGATATACTTATAGATACAGGAGGAATATATAACTATGATATATCACTCGATATAATTAACTATTTAAAAAGTGAAGGTATAAAAGATATAGATTATCTAGTACTTACACATGCTGATTTTGATCACTTAGGTAGTAGTATTTCACTAGTTAATAATTTTAAAGTAAAAAATATAATCTTTAATTGTGGAGAATATGAAAAACTTGAAAAAGATTTAATTAAACTTTTAGATAGTAAAAAAATATCTTATTATAGTTGTATTAGTGAGATAAATATAGATAAATATAAATTACTTTTTTTAAAGACTAAAGTTTATGATAATGAAAATGATAATTCTAATATAATATATTTTAATTATAATAGTTATAAATTTCTTTTTATGGGAGATGCTTCTAAAGATGTAGAAGAAAATTTAATAAAAAAATATAATATAAATAATATAGATGTTTTAAAAGTAGGACATCATGGTAGTAAGACGAGTAGTTCTAAAGAGTTTATAGATAATATTACTCCTAAGTATTCTATTATAAGTGTTGGTATAAATAATAGATATGGTCATCCAAATGATATAGTATTAGATAATTTAAAAAGTACTAAAATCTATAGAACAGATTTAAATGGAAGTGTTATGTTTAAAATTAAAAATAATAAATTAAAAATAAAAACTTGTATATCTTAATTATATAATTTTTATTCACAAAAAATAAAAAAGTGAATATATTGATTATTGAAGATGTAAAGAATATATTTTTTATAAATTGATATACTAAAAATAGAATAGTTAAAATTTAAAAAGTGTTATCGCAACACCTCACCTTTATCTAAAAGATTGAGGTGTTTATATAGATTAATGTAAGAAAGTTTCTTTCTTACATTTTTATATAAAAAAATTTATTTTGTAAAATAATTTGTAAAAAAATATTGATAAAATATTAAAAACATGGTAATATTTTAATAGTACGGAGAGTACAGTAGAGAAAGGAAAGAGGTAAAAGTTATGAATAGAACAAATGTTCGTACGGGG
>CANROP010000056.1 GCA_947632265.1 uncultured Bacilli bacterium | reverse complement strand
ACTAGAAAAGGTAATTATTCATTAAATCAAACTGCTAAAAAGGCTGGAGTTAAAAATTTTGATAAATTTCATAATGCTGGTTATAGAGGCTTATATAATGGAGAAACAGCAGATGATATTGCTAAAAGAAAAGGTTTAAGATATAGAGAAGATATTTTAGATAATATGGGTAGTGAGGAACTTGCTTCCAATTTATTTAGGATTACTCAAACAGAACAAAAATTAAAAAGGGAAAATATTAAAACAGAAAGTGATGCAAATAAGACACATTATAAAGTAGGGAAAGAAGTACGTAATGCAATTAAAAGATTGGGTGGAACAATGCCAGAAGAATTACCCACACCAAAAAAGAGTTTGAAAGAACTTGAAAAAGAAAAGAAAAACAAACTTATTGAAAATATTAAATAAAAATATGTGGAAAAAGAGTTTAGACTCTTTTTTGTTATATATTTTTACTCTTATATTCACTTTTTAAAATATTTTCTATTTCTTTAGGGGATTCTTTACATCCACAATCAAGCCACTTTTTTATAATTGCAGTAAGTCCTGCCTTAAAAAATTCCATGTGATAATCTATATATTTATCATCATATAATTTTTTTGATAAATGATAGTCATAATCTTTAATGATAATATTTTGATCCATTTTTAACTTAAAATAAGTTTTATAAAAAATTTGATTATCTTTTATATGTTTGAATAGTTTTAAAAAATTGTTTGAATTATGATTAGTTTCTCTTTCTTCTTGATATAAGGATAAAACATCTTGCTCTAATTCTTGACCGATTTTATCTGCTAAATCATAAATATCAAGATAATTAACATAAAAAGTAGAACGATTTATTTTAGCAAGCCTACAAATATCAGTAACAGATATTTCGTTTATTTCTTTTTTTTGTAATAAAGTTATAAATACTTTACTAATTTTATCTCTTGTTTGTTTCTTTCTTTTATTATTTGGTGTATTCATATATCTACTCCTTTAATTGGACAAATGTCTATAAATCGTTGATTGTAATTTTTTTACAAAGAGATTATACTAAAATTGTATAAAAAAGACAAGTGTCTATTTATTTAAAAGGAAGTGATTACATGTCTAAAATAGTAGATGCTAATAAGAAAATTGAAGATGCCGCTTTAAATGGTTACAAAAAAATCGAAGGCACAGTTGTTGGTGGTTACAAGAAAGTTGAAGATAAATTCGTTGATACTTTCTTAAAAAAAGATGGTGAAACAATAGAAGAAGCAAAGATGAGATTACAAAAAGAAGTCAAAGAAAAATATAATTTATAAAGTTTAAGGAGGTAAGTAAATGAAAAAGGAAACTTTATTAGAAATTATTTTAGGAACTATTGGTGGCTTGGTATTTGCGATTGGCATGTGTATGTGTTTAATACCAGAGTGGGATTTATTTAAGGTAGGTGTTGTAGTAACAATTTTAGGATTTATTATTCTACTTTGCATTATTCCTGTTTATAGAAGTAATCATCCTAAAAAAGAACATACATCAATAAATTTAGGAATTGTATTTACTTGGCTTATAGGAATAGTTGGTGCATTAGTAATGGGATTTGGCATGAGTAAAGTTATGGTTGGAGATCCATCTAAAATTGATTTACTACTTGGTCTTATAACAGGTATTATTGGTTTACTTATTTGTGTACTTAACTACCCAATATATTCTTATTTAAAAAGTAACAAAGATTAGTTTACTTGGAAGAATGTTCTTCCTTTTTCTTTTAATGGTATAATTACATATAGTTAGAGGTGTGATATGAAAAAAATATTGAACAAATTATTTGTTCCTAATAAAATAATCGGATTCATTTTATTTAATTTGGCTTTTTTATTACTTATTTATGTTTTTACTTTTCATTTAGAAAATACTCCTCTTGCATACATAAGCTATCTTTTATCTACTTATGCTTTAATTATATTCATTATTTGGTTTTGTAAAATATGTGAATTTGGTAATAATGCGATAAAGAAATCTAAACATTATGAGTTTTATAAAAAACATGAACTTTTAATAACAAAATATAGTTTAGCATGTGCTACATTACTTCATTTTATTTATGGTATTTTTAAATTAAGCACAGGAATATATTATATGTCTTGGTGGTTTATCACTTTTGCAGTCTATTATTTGATTCTTTGTTTAATGAAACTATCTATTGTGAAAGATATAAAAAATGAAGTTGGTAAAAATTTAAAAAATGAATATAAAAAATTAAGATTAACGGGTATAATTCTATTATTTTTAAACTTAATATTAACTGGTATGATTGTCTTAATAATTAGACAAAATAGGGAAATAACTTATGCAGGATTTATTATTTATATAGTTGCTTTATATGATTTTTATTTAATCATAAGTGCGATTATTAATGTAATTAAGTATCGAAAGAATCACAGCCCACTTTTAGCATCCAGTAAATGTATTAACTTAACGGTTGCTATGATTTCAATGATTTCTCTTGAAGTTGCAATGGTATCAGAGTTTGGAACAAATGATAGTGAATTTAAAATGATAACTACTAGCACAATGGGATTTGTGGTGTGTCTTATAAATACATCTATGTCTATATATATGATAGTAAGAGCTAATAAAAAAATTAGAAGTTAGTAATCTCTTTAGATAAAAATATTTTTAAATAATTGGGAATTTCTATTATCAAGCAAACACTTTTTGCATAATATCTTTATAAATCAAACAAAAAGAAGTATAAGCAATGAAAAATGAAACGGTGTGTTTACATATGAACAAATGTCTCGATTATTCAGGAAAGATAGAAAATTATTACAAGGCTTTAAAATATATATAAAGATGAGGAATTGGAAGAAAATTCAGTATGCTCGTTTTTTAGCACACTTCAAAAGATTGAAAACTTATCAAGTAAAATACTATAATATTGATTTAGTAATTAACTTCTTAGTTTCAAAATAGATTTGGTAAAATACCAGCTCCTACGGGGTAGAATGAAAAGAAATACCAGACAGAAAAATACAGAATGTTTTGCTAGAACCTGTAACAGATGAAGAATATAGTAAAATAGAAGATTAAAAAAATAAATTAAAATTAAAATAATTCGCAAAAAATATTGTAAAACAAATGTTCTTGCTGTATAATATATTTATAAACTAAATGAAAGGAGATTATGAAATGAAAAATGAAATTATATTATTTGAAAATCAAGATGTAAAATTAGAAGTTAATATGAAAGATGAAACTGTATGGCTTACACAAGAACAAATGGGGATTTTATTTGACAAGTCAAAATCAACAATAAATGAACATATTAAAAATATTTATAAAGAAAAGGAATTAGAAGAAAAAGATACATTGAGAAAATTCGGAAATTCCGAATTTAGTTCTAAACCGACAAATTACTATAATCTCGATATGATTATAAGTGTTGGATATCGTGTAAAATCTAAAAATGGTATTATTTTTAGAAAATGGGCAACTAAAGTATTAAAAGATTACATGATTAAAGGTTATGCTGTTAATCAAAAGAGATTAGAATATCTTGAAAAGACAATAAAATTAATAGATATTGCTGGAAGAATAGATACTGAATTAAAGGGAGCAGAAGCCCAAGAAATAATTAAAGTAATAAATAATTATTCAAATGCCTTAAACTTACTTGATGACTATGATCATAAGAGAATAACTAAACCAAACGGAATTAAAGACAATAAAAAAATTACTTATGAAGATTGTAAAAATATAGTTAGCCAACTTAAATTTGGAAATGATAGTGATTTATTTGCTCTTGAAAGAGATAAAGGTTTAAAATCTATAATAGATAATATATATCAATCTTTTGATGGGAAAGACTTATATCCTACTATCCAGGAAAAAGCAGCTAATTTCTTATATCTTATAACTAAGGATCATGCTTTTATTGATGGTAACAAAAGAATAGCTGCTACACTATTTATATATTTTCTAAAATTTTATAATATTTTATATAATGAAAAAGGACAAGTTATTGACAATAATACACTTGTTGCAATTACATTACTTATTGCAGAGTCTAATCCTAAAGAAAAAGATATACTAATTGATTTAGTAATGAACTTTTTAGTTTCAGAATAGATTTGAAAAAAATAGCTTCCTATGTGCTAGAAGTAAAAGAGGTAAGAGTAAAAAAAAATAAAGATTGTTTGGATATATTCAGTTACTGATGATGAATGTGGCAAATTAAATAATTAGGAACTTATTAAAGCACTTTTGAAGTCATAAAAAAACACTTCATTTAAGAAGTGCATTTCATCACATTTTAAAAAGTATTTTAAGGTTACCTTATCTTTTAGAAATCTTTTTTTCAATAAAACTAACGATATAGTACATGAGTGCAGCAACAATACAAAGTATAAATATACCACTTATAACTAAACTTAAATTAAATACTTGAGAACCATATAATATTAAGTAACCAATACCTCTTTTTGATACTAAGAATTCTCCCATAATAACTCCTATTAAAGACATACTTACATTTATTTTTAATACGCTTATTATAGTATTTAGACTACTTGGAAATATTAGTTTTAAAAACAATTGATGTTTCTTCGCACCTAATGATTTCATAAGTTTTATTTTATTTTCGTTTACACTATTAAATCCTTCATATACATTTATAATAGTTATAATGAGTGATATTAAAAGTGCCATAAAAATAATTGCTTTTATTCCCGCACCAAACCAAATGATTATTATAGGACCTAAAGCTACTTTTGGTAAACTATTTAATATAGTTAGATAAGGTTCTATTATTTTTTGTAATTTTTTATTCCACCAAAGTATTGTAGCTATAAATGTACCTAGTATAGTTGCAATTGTAAAACTTAAAAAAGTTTCATATACTGTTACCCATATATTATTAAATAAATTATTATTTTTATATAGGTTAACAATTGTATCAAATACTTTTTTAGGACTAGAAAAGATAAAAACATTAATAATATTAAGATTAGCAAGTATTTGCCAAATTATTAAAAATGATATTAATATTAATAATTGACTTATAACTATTATAATCTTTTCTTTTTTTAATTTTTTTAAATATTTTTTATGTTCATCACTATACATGGAAATCAATATCCTTCCATATCTTATCATAGTAATAAGCAAATTTTTTATCTTTTCTATTATTTATAGGTGTTGATTTATTTTCAAGTTCGATATTATATATACTTTTTATTTTAGCTGGTCTTTCTGATAAAACAATTACTTTATCACACATACTTATAGCTTCAGCTATATCATGTGTAACCATAATCATAGTCTTTTTTTCTTTTCTTAATATATTATATATATCATCTGATATAGCAAGTCTAGATTGATAATCGAGTGCTGAAAAAGGTTCATCTAATAATAGTAGAGTAGGATTTGTAGCTAGTGTTCTAATTAAAGCAACTCTTTGAGTGTAGTATAGACACATCATATTTTTCTTTATTTTTATGTCGCTTGAACATGTTTTAGTACAACTTATATTTTTTAAATTGTTTTCTATTAAATTTTTGGAAATATTCTAGAAGTTCTATAAATAAAAAATATTATGCTTAAGGAGATATCAAGTCATGATTTTAATAGAAATAATAGATTTGTTTACAAAGTAAAAAAAATCATTGTAAGTGAATTTGTTGATAAGATTCATATTTGAAAGCTAAACAAAAATATATTTAAATTGAACTTTTAGTAAGTGCTTCATTCCAAAAAAAGTCAACTGTGGAGTTTTTTTGGAATAGAATATTGATATTTTTCATAAAATTGTTTAAAATATAATTGAAAGAAAAGAGGAATTTTATGGAAATTAAAAGAGATTATTATTTAAATAAACTTATAGAAGCAAGAAATGATGGACTTATAAAAGTTGTAACTGGTATAAGAAGATGTGGCAAGTCTTATTTACTTAATAATTTGTTTTATAATTATCTTTTACAAAATGGTGTAGAAGAAGATCATATAATAAAAATAGCATTAGATGATTCTGATAATGAAGAATTATTAATACCTAAAAATTTAAGCAAATATGTAAAAGAAAAAATTGTTGATAAAAAAATATATTATGTAATATTAGATGAAATTCAATTGGTAGAAAATTTTGAAGGAGTATTAAATGGGCTTTTAAGAATTTCTAATATCGATATATATGTAACTGGCAGTAATTCTAAATTTTTATCTACTGATATTATAACAGAGTTTAGAGGACGTGGTGAGAACATTCAAATATATCCTCTTTCATATTATGAGTTCATGTCAATTTATAAAGGTGATAAACTAGATGGCTGGGTTGAATATATAACTTATGGTGGATTGCCACTTGTGGTTTCAATGAAAAGTGATGAAAGAAAAACAGCATATTTAAATGAACAGAGAAAGAATGTGTATATCAATGATGTAGTTGAAAAAAACGATATAAAAAATGATTCTGAATTAGTTAGTTTAATTGAAATAATATCATCAAGTATTGGATCATTATCAAATCCAAAAAAACTTTCTGATACATTTAGATCAACAGCAGGTTTGAATATTGATCCTAAAACAATTAGCTTATATTTAAAATATTTAGAAGAAGCTTTTTTAATTGAGAAAGTTCAAAGATATGATGTAAAAGGAAAAAAATATATGAGTACACCATATAAGTTTTATTTTAGTGATTTAGGCATTCGCAATTCATTTATTAATTTCAGACAATATGAAGAAAATCATATTATGGAAAATGTAATTTATTTAGAATTAAAAAGACGTGGATATAATGTTGATGTTGGAGTAATAGAACAAAAAGAAAGAAAAGAAAATGAATATATATATAAGCAATTAGAAGTAGATTTTATTGCTAATAAAGGGAATAATAAAATATATATCCAATCAGCATTTAGTATGCCAAATTCTGAAAAAGCGAATCAAGAAGAAAGACCTTTATTAAAAATTAGTGATTCTTTTAAAAAAATTATAATTGTTAAGGATTATATAAAAAGAACTCGTAATGAAAGTGGAATAATTACAATGAACATATTTGATTTTTTATTAGATCTTAATAGTTTAGATTTTTAGTAAGTGTATCATTCCAAAAAAAGTCAACTGTGGAGTTTTTTTGGAATGGAATATTGAAATTTTATAATTAGCTTTAAGTTTAAACTAGTCACAATTTGTGACCGTTTCATTAAATCTTTATAAACTTTCCAATACAAAGTGTGGTAAGTAAAAAACATACATTATATGCATGGTTATTATTATTTTAAAATTTACAATAATTGTACTTTATTTATTTTTCTATTTTTTCTTTTTCATCTATATATTGATAGTTTAATTTGTTTTGATTAGTAACAACTGATTCTTCAAGTAAATTTTCAATTTCATCTCTTGTGTTTTTAGCAGCTTGTCCACCTGCATGAGCAACTTTTAAATTTTCTTTTAATCCTTTAGGTTTCGTTTTCTTTGCTAATCTTTTTGTTACTTCTTCACTTATATCAGTTAGAGATACTTCTATATTCCATGTATCTCGAAGTGACTTTTATACTCTTTATATTCTTTAGCAGTCATTAAAGACCAAGTTTTATATATTTCATTAGTTAAAATAGCAAATTCTTTACTTTCAGTAATACCATTTTCTTTCCATACATCAGTTAGTTCTTTTCTATCTTGAATACTTTGCATTCTTTTAGTAATCCATTTTTCATCATAACCTTTAAATCTATATAAATCAATAGAACGTTGTGCTGCAATTGATGGATCAAATACTTCATCTATTCTTTCACTACCTAACTTTGCTAGTCAAAGTTTCACAGGCTCAGCATTTTTATTTGGAATTGACTCTATAATTCTAAACATTCCTTCAATATCTACAACATCAGTATTGTAATATTTACCATCAAAAGCTTTTAATTTCAGTTGGTCACAATTTGTGACTAACTCATTTCCTTCCTCTTTTAAACGACCTTTTAATACATTCCGTAGTGTCTAGGATTTTTACTATCAGTTAAAACTCTTACAATATCAACTACACTAATATAGTATTTTTCATTTTCCTTATCCCAAACAGTTCTAATTGCTTCGTTATTAAATATTTTATTAATTAAATGCATTTTATCTTGATTCATTCTTTTCATATCCTTTCCTTAAAAATTTTATCTCTTTTCAAACAAAGTGCTGATGGATTTATTTAAAGTCATCAATTCCAATCTTCGTTAAATCA
>CANROP010000055.1 GCA_947632265.1 uncultured Bacilli bacterium | reverse complement strand
GTTTTTAACGTTTTGAACACAAAAAAATGCAGAATTTAAATTTCTGCGCACAATTTTTTAATTTTTGCATTTTTTTGTGTTCATTTTTTTAATTTTGATAAATCGAAATATTTTTCTAAAAAATATTTTTCAGTTATATAATTATTATTTATATAAAATAAATGTCTATAATCTTTTTTCATTTTATCTACATTATTTATAGTAATTTCTTTTTTAAATTTTAATTCTTTTATATATCTTTCAAGTAAAAATTTATTAAATATTAAATTTCTTTCTTTATATAATTTATCTACTTCTCTAAATAAAAATATAAGTACTAATATAATTATTTTATTTATATTTATTAATACTATAGATAAAACAATTATAAATATATAAGATATTATTACAGTTAATAAATTACTATTTTTAAAACTAGTAATTTTATTTAATAATACATTTAATATTTTTGAACCATCTAAAGGATATATAGGTATTAAATTAAATATAATTATAAAATAATTAATAAAACTAAAATACTTATAATTAATTATATTTTTTATAGTAATAAAAAATATAATTTGTATACTCACACCAGATATAGCTACTAAGAAGTCTTCTATTAAAGGTGTATTAATCATAATATCATACTTTGTAAGACCTCCAAAAGGAAGTATTATTACTTTATCTATTTTCCATTTAAATAATAAAGAAGTTAATATATGACCCATTTCATGTATAAATATAAGTAACATAAAATATAACATAAATCTAAATTTACCTATTAAAATAAATATTAAAGTAGTTATTAAAAATAAAGGATGAAATTCTATTTTATTTAAGATAATCTTCATAATTTAGAACATTTCCATCCTTTTTATATACTAAATATAATTCCTTATTAGCTTCTCCTAGTAAAGATCCTTTTGTTACATATTCATATAATTTAACATTAGCATTTTCTATATTACCATACCATTCATCAATACCATCTATTCTTTGTATTATTACAACATTACCATAGTTTTCTTTTTCTCCTATAAATACTACAATACCACTTTCCTCTATTGGAACTAAATAATTAGTATTTACACTTAACTTAACACCATCAATATATGATTCTTTACTATCATATGTTAATTCTTCATTAAATACAGTATCAGTATTTACATTATCTAATATGTCTATATTACCTATATATTTATTATATAAATTATTTAAATAAGTAAAAGAAAAATTAGAATCATATACTTTCTTATAAAAATAATTTTTAAATTCACTACTAGATTTCATGATTATTAGTATGATAAGTGTTAGTACTATTGATATTAAAAGTTTACTAAAAAAGATTGTCCCAATATTATTTTTTTTCATAGTATAGTATCACCAATTAATTATATTATTCTTTTTTTATTTTTATACTATTTTTTTTAAGAAGAAATAACATTGTTATTCTTTTTGTTTAACTATATTAAATAGATACGAGAGTGATACGGAAGGAACCGATACCACTTTCTAAACTTATCCAAACATTGGGAGAAGTTTAAACATTCTCGCTCTAAACATATGATAGATGCAGAAATAAATCTAACAACAAGAAAAGAATTTTTAGGACATAAAAGTCTTAATTCTACAGCAATATATCTACACCTAACAAAAAGAAAAGAACAAGATATAATCAATAAAAACATGCTAAAAAAAGATATTAACTTGCATCGAACACAAAAAGAAAAAAATGATTTAGAAAATTTTTTGCATAATTTAAATTAAAAATATTATGAATACAAAAAAGTTATAAAAAACTCATAAAATAAGTTTTTTCAAAATGTATTCATAAACGGTCCTATACGGACATTTATTCTAATTATAACTTTTACCTTGTTCCTTTTCTCTATTAATAGTTACATAACTTTTTATGCTTCCTATTACTTCTTAATATTACCATGTTTTTTTACTTTTTTCAAGTACATTTTTTGAAACAAAAAGAGTTTTCAAACTCTTTTAATCAAATAAACTTAATTGATTTGATTCACTCATACCATCAAATATACCCATAAGTTTCATTCTATCCATTAATGTACCTGATACTTTAGCTCTATATTGTACTTCTTCTATACTTAAGAAATCTCTTTTTTCTCTTTCTTCTACTATGTTATTTGCAACTACATCTCCTAGTCCATCTATTGCTGAGAATGGTGGATATATAGATGTTTCATCTCTTACATCCCAAACAGTCGCATTACTCTTTTTTAAATCTACAGGTAAAAATTTAATTCCACGAGCTGTTGCTTCTAGGCATACTTTTAGGCTTTCTAGTTGTCCCATCTCTTTATTAGTTGCTTCAAATCCTTTATTTTGTATTTCAATTATTTTATTTTTTATCGCATCATATCCTTTTATCATAACATCTACATCTACATCTGTTGCTTTACTAGTAAGCCATGATGCATAGAAATATACAGGCATATGTACTTTATACCATGCTATTCTAAATGCACTCATAACGTATGCTGCAGCATGGGCTTTTGGGAACATGTATTTTATTTTATAACATGAATCTATAAACCAACTCTCTATTCCTGCTTTTTCCATGGTCTCTTTATGACTAGCCCATCCTTCTGGATCTTTTGATGCTTTTCCTTTACGTACAAATTCCATTATTTTAAATGCTTTAATAGGTTCTACACCTTTATACATAAGATATACCATTATATCATCACGACATCCTATTACTTCTTTAAATGGAACTACATTATTTTTTATTAATTCTTGTGCATTGCCTAACCATACATCAGTTCCATGTGACAAACCAGATATTTTAACTAATTCAGCAAAAGTTGTAGGCTTTGTCTCAGCTACCATGCCTATTGTAAATGGTGTACCAAATTCTGGAATACCTAATGTACCTGTATCACACATAATTTGTTCTTTTGTAACTCCGAGTGCTTTTGTCGATGTAAATATACTCATAGTATCTTTATCATCCATAGGTACTTTTAATATATCTGTACCTGTTAAATCCTGAATCATACGAAGTTGTGTTGGATCAGAATGACCTAATATATCAAGTTTTAACAAATCTTGATCTATTGCATGGTAATCAAAGTGGGTTGTTCTCCAAGCACTCGTTGGATCTTCTGCTGGAAATTGATATGGAGTAAAATCTGATACATCCATGTAATCTGGAACAACTACAATACCTCCAGGGTGTTGTCCAGTTGTTCTTTTTACACCTGTACAACCGAGAGCTAATCTTTCTATTTCAGCACTCCTCATAACTATATTTTTATCTTCACAATATCCTTTTACAAATCCATATGCAGTTTTATCTGCAACTGTACCTATTGTACCTGCTCTATAAACATTATCAACTCCGAATAATACTTTAGTATATTCATGAGCAGATGCTTGATTTAAATCTGAAAAGTTAAGGTCTATATCTGGTACTTTATCTGCATTAAATCCAAGGAAAGTAGCAAACGGCATATCTTGTCCATCTTTATACATATCACTACCACATACTGGACATTTTTTATCAGGTAAATCAAATCCACTTGAATATGTCGCACCTAAATCATTACCATTTTCATCTTTAAATATACTGTGTTTACAATTAAGACATCTATAATGAGCTGGAAGTGGATTTACTTCAGTTATTCCCATCATAGTTGCGACGAAACTAGAACCTACAGATCCACGCGAACCTACTAAATATCCATCATCATTTGAGTGTTTAACAAGTCTTTGAGCTATTAAATATATAGGATCAAATCCTCCACCTATTATACCACCCATACTTTTCTTTAATTTCTTTTCTAATGATTTATCATTTAATTCTCCATCTTCTTGTGTCCACTTACTTTTTATATACTCTCTTAACATTTCTTTTACAGAATCAAAACCTTTTAATATAATTTCATGAACTCTTTTAAATGTTTCTTTTTCTAAATCATCTATAGATATATTAGGATTTTCTTCATTTACTGATTCTTTACAACATTTATACACTATATCTCCATAAAGTTCGGTTGCTATTCTGGACTCTATATTGTATGGAAGTTTATCTCCATACCAAGTAGATGCTTTATCATAAACTAAATCAGTAACAACTCTTGGACAATCTAGATAAGAAGCACCATCATCACTTTTTACTCTTGGTGAAAATGGTATTCCACCTGTATCAATTATTACTTCAATCTCTTCTACCATATCTAATACTTTATTAGTATTAGTTACTACTATTTCATAGGCTAAATCATCGCCTAAAAATTCAAAATCTTCTAACATTTCACGAGTTGTACGGAAGTGTTGTGATGGTATTTTAGTTATTTCACTTTTAGCAAGTGGATGTCTTCCTCCACCTGGTACTTTTTGATTTATAATTATTTCTCTATAAATTTTATCTTCACGAGTAAAGTGATGGACATCTCCAGTTGCAACTATAATCTTACCAGCTTCTTTTGTAGCATCAACTATTTTTCTTATATGTGCTTTTAACTCTTCTTCACTTTTAAAATCACTAGTTTGTATTAAATGCCCATACACTTCAGGTGGTTGAACCTCTACATAGTCATAAAAGTTTATTATATTAGTAAGTTCCTGTCCTTCTTTACTTCTTGCTTCTATAAATACTTCTGATTCGTAACATCCACTACCTATAAGTAAACCCTCTCTTAATTCTTCTAATTTACTTCTAAGTATTCTAGGAGTTTTATATAGATATGTTGTATTAGCAAGTGAAATTATTTTAAATAAATTTTTAAGTCCTGTCTTATTTAATGCGATAGCATTAAAATGAAAAGTTCTACCAAATTTATGTATTTCTTCTTTAGATATTAATTTATCTAAATCAGTTAATTTTTTAAAATTCTGTGAAGTTAATTTCTGTAACATTTTATAAAATACAAGGGCAGTACCTTCACTATCGTAATCAGCTCTATGATGTGCATCTTCTTCCCAAGGTACATTATAACGCTTTACTAAAGCTGATAAAGAGTGTCTAGAAAATCCTTGGTCAAGTGTCCTAGATAGTTCTAAAGTATCTATTACTGTATTTTTAAACTCTCCTAAATTATATTTTTTCATAGACATTTCTATAAAAGATATATCGAATTTAGCATTGTGAGCTACCATAGGTAGATCTCCTACCCAATCTAAGAATTTTTTTGTTACTTCTTCTTCACTTAGTTTACCTTTAACCATTTCATCAGTTATACAAGTAAGTTCTGTAATTTTATCTGGTATGTGTCTTTTTGGATCTATTAATTCATCAAATCTATCAGTTATAACTCCATCACATATTTTAACCGCACCTATTTCTATCATCTGATCTATACCAGCTGCATTAAATCCAGTAGTTTCTGTATCAAATACTACATATGTAGTACCCATAAGTGGTATATCTTTATTTCTTACTACTATGTTTACAGTATCATCAACTAAAGTAAGTTCAGTACCATATAAACCTTTAAAATGTTTGCTTGGATCTTCTATTTTTTTATTGTAATCATTTATTAGGCCATAAGCAATAGGAAATGCTTGACAACCATTATGATCAGTAATAGCTACCCCCCTATATCCCATATTAATTGCCCTAGTTACAAGTTCACATGTATGTTTACCTAAATCAAGTTTAGTTACACCATCCATTTGACTCATCATAGTATGAGCATGTAATTCAACTCTTTTAATAGGTGCATCATCTATTATATCTTCTATCTTTTTATCTGAATAATTTATATCATTAATATTTAAAACATCTTCATTACTATATTTATCATCTTTTACAGGACCTCTAAATTTATACCAATTACCACATTTAACATTTTTAGTTATTCTATTACATTCTTCTTCATCACTCGCAAATATCTTCGCATACATACTATCTGTTCTATCAGTAATTTTAATAGTTATTATTCTTAAATCTGTTTTTGTTTCTCTTACATCTACTCCAAATACTTCAGCTTCTACTGTTACACTAGGCATTTCTCCTGATATAGTATCTATTCTAGTAATTGATGTATCTATAATTTGTCCAAATACTACATTAGGGTCATCTACAGTTTCTATTTTTTTACGTGTATAATTTTTTTTCCAAGCAGGTTTTTCTTCTATTATAGGTTCTTTACCAAAGTTAGATAAATCTATATTACTTGTATCTATTTTAGAATTTTCTATCTCCTCTTGTATTTTTAAACTTTCTAATTCATCTATTAATATATTTATATTAATATTTTTATAACCTACTCTATCTAAATATTCTTCTATTTTTAATTTATATTCTTCTAGTTTTTTTAATTCAGCTATATTCTCTACATAAATAATAATATTATTATCATTTATTTCTATTTTATTATCTATAAATATACTTAACATAGTACTTTCTTTACTATAAAATTTAAGTATATATATAAAGTAATCTTTAATTAAATCTTCATTTATATTATCTACTTCAAGTACTAAATCAACATCTATATTAGGATATTTATTTTTTAAATTATCTAAAAAAGTATTATAATCTTCTACTTTTAAATTATTTTTTAATTTAATATAAAAACAGTAATTAGTCTTATCAATACTTGCAACTATCTTTTCTATAGAAGCATCATCAAGTTCTTTTTTTAATTCATCATTTAACTGCATATTTTCTATTAAAGTATTAATCTTACCCATACTACCACCATAAATAGTATATCAAAAATATAAATCAAATTAAAGAAAAAGTTTAAATCTTTTTTTAAACTTTTTCAAATTCAGATAAATATCTATCTATTATTTCTAATACTTCTTTTAAATTATTAACTTCTTTAACTAGTTTTTGTTTAGTTGATATTCTTAGTTTTTCATCTTCTATAGTAATTGATTTATCATCAAAATTCATTAAGCCTCTAATTTCATATAAATCAAGTCTTTTTTGTTCTAATTCCTTTACTATATCTTGTTGTTTATCTAATAATTTAGTCTTTACACTAATTATTATAGTTTTTAATTCTTCTTTTAATTTTATTTTAGAACTATTTATTTCTTCATTTAATTTTTCTAATTCATTTTTTAGTTTTATTTCTTCACTTAAGTAATTATTAACTTTTTTAGTTTCAGTATTTTTATCTATAGAATAACTTTTACTAAGTGCATCATTTATATAAGAATCTATTTCATTATTCTTTTTTCTATATAATTCTTCTTGTTCTTTTTCTATATTTTCTTTTCTTTCTTTAAATTCGTTTAGTATTCTATCTAATTCATCTTTTTTATCTATATATGGTTTTAATATTTCCTCTATTATTCTTTTATACATATACTCACCTAATAAAATTTTAACATGAATTAAATATTTTTACAATAATGAACATTAGATGTTTATAACTTTTATGAACATTAGATGTTTATAACTTTTTTAAAGTGTGTTTAGATAGATACGAGAATGATACGGAAGGAAACGTTGTTATCACCACGGCCTGTATAGTTACCTAAGCTGAACACACCATTTTCAAACCCACCGTAGGGGCCACGAATGTACCAGGGGTAGGACGAACCAACGGAAGATGTACGGTCGCTATACCAGCTCCACGTTTCGCTTAATGCATGTCCATAACATATTCCATTATTACATGCTATTGTTGCGGAATCAGACGTATATTTGTCGTAATATTTTGATTCTGGCATACTTGAGAAACCTGCACTTTTAATTACACCATTATAATTTCCCATGACATATTCATATGCTCCTCCACTCATGTCATATACTCCTGTGATGTTTCCTGTTGTTGAGGCTCCTCCCCCACATAATGGTGTTGATTCTGCTTCTGTTTCTGGAGTTTTGTTATCGTATGTACATGTTCCATTTGAAGAATACGATGCACTTGGGCTTCCTCCACTTCGACCTGTATATTTATCCCTTGAATTATTTTCATATACTTCTTTATTTGTTTCTGTATAATTTGGATTACCATATTTGCCATATTTGCTTTGGGATAAGTATGCCACTGCTCCCCATTCACTATTCTTTGCCATATGTGAATCATATCCACTTACTTCTAATTTCTGGGCTGTCTCAAATTGTTTGCTTATTGTTTGATTTCTTAGTGATTGTAGGTTTGGTAATATTGTTGGATATCCATCAGTTCCTGTTGTTTCAAACTTTCCTACCCATATTCCTGCTATCTCTTCTCCAGCATTTCTTTCATTATTACTGTCTTTATCCCACCAGAATGCTGGATGTATATTATATCCATCACTCGCTTGCGTTTGACTCGTTTCTATAAAGTTTATCTTTATTTCTCCTGGCTTTGTTTGTGTGCCTGCACTTCCATCTGTATGTGTTCCATATTGTCCTACTATTCTATATTCGTATCTTGGTATCCATACAAACATTGCTACTACATCTGTTGCTGTACTAGTTGATGTT
>CANROP010000054.1 GCA_947632265.1 uncultured Bacilli bacterium | reverse complement strand
AAAAAAAGAGATAGATGATAATAAAAAGAATATTGATGATCTTAAAAATAAGCAAATAGATTCAAATAGATTAGATAATAAAAAAATAGAAAAATATATAAATGAATTTTTATCATTAGAAAATCCGACTAGAGAATTAATCATAAATTTAGTTGAAAAGATTTATATCTATCAAGATAAGAGGGTAGATATTATATTTACATTTAAAAATACTACATAAAAAACGTATCAGGTGATAGTCTATGGAGTATTGCTAAAAAATTAGGTGTAACAGTAGATGAACTAAAAAGTGCTAATAACCTTACAAGTAATACATTAAAAATAGGTCAAGTATTAAAAATTCCAAGTAAAGAAATAATTGAAGAAAATGTATATGTTGTAAAGAGTGGCGATAGCCTATACAAGATAGCTCAAGCATACAACACTACAGTAGATGAATTAAAGAGATTAAACAATTTAACAAATAATTTACTAAGTGTAGGTCAAATATTAAAACTTCCTTCAAAAGAAATGACAGAAGAAAATACATACATAGTAAAGAGTGGCGATAGTCTATATAAAATAGCTCAAGTATATAACACTACAGTAGGCGAACTTATGAATTTAAACAACCTAACTAGTACAAATCTTAGAATAGGTCAAGTATTAAAATTACCTACAAACGTATCCCCAACTTCAGTTACATATATAGTAAAAAGTGGCGATAGCCTATATAAGATAGCCCAAGCATACAACACTACAGTAGATGAATTAAAACGATTAAACAATTTATCAAGTACACTATTAAGTATCGGTCAGGTCTTAAAAGTAAAATAAAAAATCACAGTTGTGATTTTTTTATATATAATTTAATAATAATGGGAATACAAATAATAGTGCTGCCAATTTAATAGCAAATATTACTATAATAAGAATATAGTTTGGACCACTAGATTTATCATCGCTATTATCAGAACTAATCGTCTGTGTACTCTTTATAAAATCCTGTTGAGATTGTTCAACAGTAGGAACTCCAGCCATAGGATTTATTATATTAGGTGTCTGTCCTACTTGATTTTGTATACCCATTGCCATATTATTATTTGGTGTTCCAGCAGGTGTACCAGATATAATAGTAGGATTAACAATAGGTTGAACATTTCCATTATTAATTGTAGGAGTTATAAATTCTCCTAGAGTGCTAGAAATAGGTTCAACTTGAGGTACAGGATTAACAACTGGTACAGGATTTACAGGTATAGAATTCATAGTAGGTATAGGATTAACCTGAGTATTTTCACCTGTCATCATATTATTGTTCATAACAACATTTTGATTATTTGGATTCATACCACTATTTAAATTATTTTGTCCCATATTAGTATTCATATTATTAGGTGTCATATTGTTAGGAACAACATTTGGCTCTCCATTATTAATAAGTTGTCCAGTAAGTGGATCAAATTTTAAATTATTATTATTCATATTCTTTCCTCTTTTCAATTCTTAATTAATTAGGCATATGATTAACTAATATAACTATCACATACCCTTATCATCATAAACATTATAGCAAAAAATTAAAAAAAAATATATATAAAAGCAAAAAATATATACTTTTTCTTAACAACATAGTTAAAATTCAATTATTTTTTTAAAAGATATGCTAGATTTTCTACATGTTTAGTATTAGGGAACATATCAAAAGGTGTTATCTCTTTTATATCGTAGTTTTTACCTAAATAATTCAAATCCCTAACAAGAGTCATAGGATCACATGAAACATATAAAATTTCATTTGGCATTAACTTTAATATATTTTCTATAGTTAGTTTATTAAGCCCATTTCTTGGAGGATCTACAATTATTATATCAGGTTTAAAATCAATATTGTCTGTGCACTTTCCACTATCACCGCATACAAAAGAAATATTCTCTAGTTTATTTATTTCTTTATTTTTTAAAGCATCCCTAATCGCACTTTCATTAATTTCAACACCTAACACATTATTTCCTTCACTTACAAATATTCCAATAGAACCAGTTCCACAATATAAATCTAAAACGTTTTTACCAGTATTAACATATTCGCTAATTTTTGTATATAATTTTAAACATATATCTATATTTACCTGAAAAAATGAATCAGGAGATATTAAATAACTGTATTTTCCAAGATGTTCAGTTAAATATTCATTACCATATAATAATTCATATCTTCCATTATATTCCATATAAATAGAATCAGCAATATCCTTTATTTTCTCTATAAATAAATTATTTATATGTTTTTTAGTACTTATTATTATCATAAGTTTATTTGAAGCACACCTACAAGTTATTTTATCTATAATAGATAAATCCAATAGATTTAAATATTTAATAGCTCCATTTATCCTATCACAACATAATAAACATTTATCTATCGGTATTAATTCATAAGATTTATTTTTATAAAATCCAATATTTTCCTTAACTTGAAAAGTAACCTTATTACGATAATTTAAAACATTATCAGATTTAACTATCCTATTAATTTTAACATTACCTTCTAAATATTTATTAACAATATTTTCTACTTTTTGTTGTTTAAATAAAATTTGTGAATCATAGTTCATATGCATAATATCGCATCCACCACATGTACCAAAATATATACATGGACTTTTTATTCTATCATTAGATTCTTCTATATAATTACAAACTTCTGCTTCAATATAATTTTTCTTTTCATTTATAATTCTAATATCTACAACATCACCTGGAAGAGTAAAAGGAACAAAAACAATTTTCCCATCAATTTTCCCAATACCTCTACCATTATGATCTAGAGAAGTAATTTTAATCATACAACCACCAAAATAATTATAACATGCTATTTTTTAGTTGCAGACGTTAATTTCAAAATATCATATAAATTTTTATAAAGTGCACTATTTCTTGATATTTTCTTTAACTTATTTAGTATAATTTTTTCACTTTCCTCATGCTTACCAAAGCATTCAAAATAAATATATTTAAGCTTATCGTTTTCAATATTCTTTAATTCTTCTTCAATAAAATTATCATCTTTCAACTCTTTTCTAGTCTTTAATACTTGAGGTACCTTATTTTTAATTTTATAATCGATATTTATCTCTTTAAATCTTCTTACATTATCTAAAATTTCTAATTCTTCATCCACAAGTAAAGAAGATTTTTTTATACATTTTCCATTAGAGTTAAATTGTAATGCGATTACTGTAGAGTTATCTGAAAATAATGCACAGTATTCGATCTTATTAGTAACTGACCATAGTTCAGTTCTATTATATATTTCAAATAATAATTCATCTTCTACCTCGATATTATAATTAATAAACTCTTTTAATACATTAGTTTTAACAATAAATATAGGAATCTTTTTAACATGTGTAATTCTATCGCTTTTATTCCAATCGAAAAAATCATAAAGTGTATCATTTAAATTTAAAAAAACATCATATATGTAATTCATTTTTGCCTCCTATAAACGCTATCATCATAATAATTATTCCAATTATCGCATTAAGACACTCAAGTCTTCTAATAATAAAATTAACATAATCTATAAAATTATACCCTAGACTAAATAAATTCAAATAACAAATTATATATACAAATCCAATAGTTGTAAGACCAAATCCAATTAGAAAAAGAAAAATCCTAAAAAACATGTAATCACCTAGTAAAATTTTATTATATTATTATTTTTTTATTTATTATTCTTGATAATTATTATATAATTAAATAGGTGATAGTATGGAGATTTTAAAATATGCATTATTAGGATTTATTCAAGGATTTACAGAGACAATACCTGTATCATCAAGTGGTCATTTAATGATTTTTAAAGCTCTATTAGATGTAGATATAGATTTTGATACAATCGCAATTCTTACCAATTTTGGTTCACTAATTGCGATAGTAATATTATTTTGGAATGATATAGTAAAGTTATTTAAAAATTTCTTTAAATATATAATGCATAAAGATAAGGAATCTAAAAAAGATTACGAATATTGTTTTATGATAGTTCTTGGTTGTATTCCAGCAGGTATAGCTGGCCTATTAGTTAGTTATTTTGATATATTTGATAAGATAGAAAATAATATTAAAATAGTTGGTATATCATTAATTATAACTGCACTATTGTTATTCTTAATTAGAAATTTTAAAGGTAGTAAAAGCGAAAAGGATTTAGGAGTAAAAGAAGCATTAACTGTAGGGTGCTTCCAAATACTTGGATTATTTCCTGGCATAAGTAGAAGTGGTTCTACTATAGTTGGAGGAATGTTTCAAGGATTAAAAAGGGATACTGCATTTAAATATTCATTCATGTTATATATTCCAATGAGCATAGCGGCCCTTATATTAGAAATAGGAGATATTTCATTTGACACTAACTTAATATTATATTATACAGTTTCTATTATAGTTTCTTGTATAGTCACACTTTTAGTAACAAAATGGTTTAGAAAAATTGTAAACAATGGTAAATTAATATATTTTTCAATATATTGCATGATAGTAGGGTTATTGGTTATTATATTGTTATAGTAATAAATTTGAAAAATCATTTTAATATATTCATACATGTAATAAAATGATTTAAAGTAATGTTTTGTTTGTAGGAGATGTAAATAGTATGAAAAAAATAATATATAATAATCTTTGTAATTTTGTGTTTTTAGTTTGGATGGAGTTAGTTTTTCAGTTAAATATATTTAGTAAATATTCATGGGACTCTTTTTCAAATATATTACTTTATACAATTTTTTCATCAGTCTTAATAACATTTATAACTAATATATTTTCAAAGAAAATAAATAAATTTTTGTTCTATACAACCTATACAGTTTTACCAGTTATGTATAGTTTACAATTTATGTTTAAAAAAATGTTTAACAATTTTTTTGCTTTTTCAGTTTTAGCTCTTAGTGATCAAGCACTAGATTTTGCAGGAACAGTTTTAAATTTAATATTAAAAAATATAATTTATGTTATCTTATTCTTTGTTCCATTAATTTTTATTGTAATATTTAGAAAGAAATTTAATTTTAATAATAGACTTAAAGATGTAATTATTTTACAGGTATCTCTAATTTTAATATCGCTTTCCATTTTCTATTTAAATTTATATAGACAAAAAGGAGAGTATTTATCTATATATTCTTTATACTATGAAGTCAATCAAAACTCATTAAACGTACAAAAATTAGGTGTTTTAAATTCATATAGATTAGATTTTATAAGAACTTTATTTGGATTTGAGGAAAAAATTATCATATCATCAAAAGTAGAACCTGAAGATGATGATAAAGTTATAGAATATGAGTATAATGTAGAAGAATTAAATTTAGATAAAATAAAAGATAAAAACAAAATAGTATATGATTATATAAGTAATAATATAGGTACAAGACAAAACGAATATACTGAAATGTTTAAGGGTAAAAATTTAATTTATATAGTTGCTGAATCGTTTAGTGAGATAGCTATAACAGAAGAACTTACTCCAACTTTATATAAACTTACTAATAGTGGATTTATTTTTGAAAACTTTTATACACCTAATTATTTAAGTACAATTGGTGGAGAGTTTCAAGCACTTACAGGTTTACATCCAAGTTATGAATTATTATCAAATTGGAGAAGTGGAAAAGATTATTTCCCTTATGGACTTTCAACTGTTTTTGAAAATATAGGTTATAAAACTTATGCATACCATGATCACTCTGGATATTTTCAAGATAGATATAAATATTTAAAATCTTTAGGATTTGATAACTTTAAAGCATGTTATTTTGGCCTAGAAAAAGATATTAATTGCGATACTTGGCCTGAAAGTGATGTAGAAATGATTGAAGCAACAGTAGATGATTATTTATATAGTGATGAACCATTTTTAACATATTATATGACTGTTTCAGGACATCTTGGATATACTTGGGGAGGAAATTCAATAGCTAGAAAACATAAAAATGAAGTAAATGACTTACCTTATAGTGATAAAGTAAAAGCGTATGTTGCAACTCAAATAGAATTAGATAGAGCCCTACAATTATTAATAGAAAAGTTAGAAAGTGCAGGTAAATTAGATGATACTGTAATTGTACTTTTAGCTGATCATTATCCATATGGATTAAATATTTCAGAGATAAATGAAATATCAACATATGAAAGAGATTCTGACTTTGAGATAAATCACAATAAATTAATCATATATAATCCTAGTTTAGAGAGAAAGAAAATATCAAAAGTAGCATCTTCATCAGATGTTCTTCCAACTGTTTATAATTTATTTGGTATAAAGTATGATTCAAGATTATTTACAGGAAGTGATATTTTTAGCGATAGTGAAGGGTTAGTAATTTTTCAAAACAGATCTTGGATTTCTGATAAAGCTATCTATAATAGTTCAACAAATACTTATGAAGTTAAAGGTAGTAATAATGTTGATGATAATTATGTAAACACTATTAATAATATAGTAAATAGTAAAATAATTTTTTCTAGAGAAATTATAAATAAAAATTGTTATAAAGATATTTTTAGTTAATTAAAAGCCAGTTTTAAACTGACTTTAATTATTTTCTTTTTTATAAATTTTTCTTTTGTTTGTATTTTCTTTTTTGAACTCTAACAACATATTCTTTAGATTAAATAACTCTCTTTTTTCATTCTTAATTCTTGATAATGTTTCAGAATTATTATTCTTTAAATTCATTGAAACTATATTTTTTTGTTTAATTATAGTTGATTCAGCTATTTTACCAGTAACCTTTAGAACTGCGATATCATCATTATTTTTATTTGCCTTATAAAATATCTCACTATATCCTAACCCATCATAGATCTTAATTGATTTTTCTTTTTTTAATCTCTTTTTTGAATTGAATGCTATACTTATCGCACTTAAAAGAGAATCTCTTTTTAAGTATTTTAATTCTTCATATGAGTTCATTCTATCTAAACATTTAAACCCGTCTAATTGGCTTAGTATGATGTTTCTATCAATATTATATTGTTTTATTCTTTTGCTAACTTTAATAATGTTATATATAGGTATAAGCATAGATAAAAAATTTATTTTAGGAGCATTAACATTGAGCTCTTTTTCTACTTTAGATAAATTTTTTATATTAAATACGTAAGAATTATCAAAAACATCTTTTAATACTTTAATATTATGAGATAATTTCATAATATAACTTATAACAATTGTACCTAGCCAAAGCCCACCTAAAATCATAAATATCCTTCTTTCGTGACAAATGTCATTCTATCATAATATTTTATAAGTGTCAAATTCATTTTTATTTATTAAGTCAATATTAATATATTTACATTAAGTAAAAATTATAATACAATTATTTTGAAATATGAGAGGTAATGTTATGAATAAAGGTATTCCACAATTTCTAATGGATAAGTTAATTAATCAATATGGTAGTGATGTAGATAAAATAATAAATGGGTATAAAAAGAAAAGATATACAACTTTTAGAATAAATGAATTAAAATCAAATAAAAAAGAAATAATAGATATTTTATTAAGTAAAAATTTTATTTTAGAAGAAGTTAAGGATATTCCATATGCATTTATAGTTAAAAATAAAACTGAAAAAGATTTAAAAGAATTAGATATATATAAAAATGGGTTTATATATATTCAAAGTTTATCATCTATGTTACCAGTTATTGCTTTAGATCCAAAAGAATGCGAACACATATTAGATATGACAGCTGCACCTGGTTCTAAAACTACACAAATAGCTATGATAACAAATAATAAAGCTAGAATTACAGCATGTGAGAGAAATAAAATAAGATGTGATAGATTAAAATATAATTTGGATTTACAAGGTGTTAAATGCACAACAGTAATGAATATAGATTCTAGGGATTTAGATGATTTATTTTCTTTTGATAAAATTTTATTAGATGCACCTTGTAGTGGTAGTGGGGTAGTATTTATAAATAATATTAGTGAAAATAATATATTTAATAAAGAACAATTTGAAAAGTTAAAAAAGAATCAATTAACATTACTTAGAAAAGCTTTAAAACTATTAAAACCAAAAGAAAAAATTGTCTATTCAACGTGCTCTATATTATCTTGTGAAAATGAAGAGGTAATAGAAGAGATAAAAAAAGAGTTTGATATAACTATATTGAAAACAAATTTAGATTTAAGTAATTGTAATTTATTACCAACTAAAATCGATGGAACTATATGTATATGTCCAGATGAATATTATGAAGGATTTTTTATAGCTCTTATTCAAAAAAATAGTTGATATAAATTTATTATCTCTTTTCAAACAAAGTGCTGATGAGGGTATGGACAAATTAAGGGCAATATGCTATTATTAATTTGCTAGATA
>CANROP010000053.1 GCA_947632265.1 uncultured Bacilli bacterium | reverse complement strand
CAAAGATTCTGTGAATACTTTACTATAATATTTTCTACCACTTGAATTAGTATAATAATTAGTAATTTTTTCAATATCAACTTGTTCTCCAAATAGATTATAACTATTTCCATAATCCCAATAATCAAATATAACATCTTCAAGTATATTAATTGGTATATCTAATTTTAAATGTTCATGTTTTGATTTATCTTTAGAGTATTCTTCTAATCTTTCTTTCAAAGATTCTCTTAATTCATTTATATTATTATCCATAAAACCTCCCTTAAAATTACTTATATAATAAATTTTTTTAATATTTAAATCAACAAAGTTTTTGAATAAATATATAATATGTTATTATTTCTTTTTTACTTTTTGTGGATAATTTTCTCTATTATCTTCATAATCATCTATTATTTCTACATCTTCTAGATTTATACAATAGTTTTCTTTGAAATCTTCTAGCAATTTTTTATTAATACGTGCTCCTTTACTTCCTTTGAAATTACAATTAGAAACTTTATTAATATAGCATTCATCAAAAGAACCTATAAATTCTACATCAGTAAACTTGCAATCAACGAAACCTTTGAAATACTCATTACCTAGTGTTTGTGGATTTATTTTAGCTCCTTTACTTCCTGTAAAGTCATTTCTACTAATATAGCACTCATCGAAAGGACCTATAAATTCTACATCAGCAAATTTGCATTCAGATAATCTCTTGTCATATACTGTTTGTGGATTTATTTTAGCTCCTTTACTTCCTTTAAAATTAACATCAGCAATGTGGCATTTATCAAATGGCCCTATAAATTCTACATCGGCGACTTTGCATTTAGATAATCTCTTATAAAACTTATCACCTATTGTTTGCGGATTTATTTTAGCTCCTTTACTTCCTGTAAAATCAACATCCTCAATTTTGCACCCATCAAATGGTCCTGTAAATTCTACATCAGTAAATTGGAAATAAGATAAATCCTTTTCATATATTGTTTGTGGATTTATTTTAACACCTTTAGAGCCTTTAAAACTAAACCTTTTATAGGTAGTGAACCCATCAAAATTAACAAGAGAAAGATCCAAATAACTGATTATATATCTAAGAAGAATATCTTCAGTAAAAACTTTAGCATAATATTTCTTCCCATCAGATTCTATGTAATGTATACTTGGTAGGCATTCTTCGTTATGCTTTATAATTTTATTATACGAATCATTATAATCCCAGTAATCAAATATGCATTCTTCAAGTTTTCCTTTTGGTATATCAAATTTTAAATGTTCATGCAAACCACTTCTAGCATATAGCTCAAGTGCGGCTATCAAATTATATCTAGTTGGATCATTTATAAAAGTATCAAATAATCCTTCTATTCCTTCAACAATTTCTACATCACTTAAATCTGGTCTTTCAAATTCATCTAATATTTTAGATTCTTTATTTAGATAATCAAGCACATATTTATTAACTTTTGCACCATGACTTCCTTTAAATTCAACACCTGGACTAATAATTGTTCTAATATAACCTTTAATTTCTGCATCACAAAAATGACAATATTCTATATCATATAATATAGTATCAAAATTTATAACTGCTCCTTTACTTCCTGTAAAATCAACATATCTAATGTTGCATCCATCAAATGGACCTATAAGTTCTGCATCGGAAAAACTACAATCACATAAATCTTTTTCAGGTATCGTTTGTGGATTTATTTTAGCTCCTTTACTTCCTGTAAAATCAACATCCTTAATTTTGCACTCATCAAAAGGTCCTGTAAATTCCACATCGGAAAAGTGACAATAAGATAAATTTTTCCCATGTATCGTCTGTGGATTTATTTTAATACCCTTACTACCTGTAAAATCTAATCTTCTAAAATTTTTTTTATAATAAACTAAATCAAATCCATCAAAATTTACATCAGTTAAATCTAAATATTTAATAATTTTATTAAAATCCAAAGATTCTGTGAATACTTTACTATAATATTTTCTACCACTTGAATTAGTATAATAATTAGTAATTTTTTCAATATCAACTTGTTCTCCAAATAGATTATAACTATTTCCATAATCCCAATAATCAAATATAACATCTTCAAGTATATTAATTGGTATATCTAATTTTAAATGTTCATGTTTTGATTTATCTTTATAGTATTCTTCTAATCTTTCTTTCAAAGATTCTCTTAATTCATTTATATTATTATCCATAAAACCTCCTCTAAAATTACTTATATTATAAATTTTTTTAATGTTTAAGTCAACAAAGTTTTTGAATAGATACATAATCATCTATTATTTCTACATCTTCTAGATGAGCACAATGGTTTTCTTTTAAATCTTCTAGCAATTTTTTATTAATACGAACTCTTTTACTTCCTTTGAAATTGCAAGAAAAAACTCTGTAACCATCAAATGAGTATATAATTTCTACATTTGAGTAAACAATTTATGGGCACACAGTATTTTATTTAAAGATGATAATTTAAGATGCAAAAAATTAGTGTTTTTATATTTCAATCAATTAACCATTTTTTTCATTATTTTTTAATTTTTTTGATTGCATCAAAAGTTCATCAAAATCTGAAATATAAATTTTATCTTGTATAATTCTATATTTCTCAAATTCTGTTTCAGCATGAAGTTTTGCCATTTCTGCTGATATCTTACCATTGTCTTTTAAAATATCATGATCCCATAATGTTAAAAATCCATCTAATCTTTTTTCCCAATCTCCCATTGTCATAGGAATATGTCTCATAGCTTGCATCTCTGCTAAATCTAAATATGCTGATACAATTCTATTTAGCTGAGCAATTTCTTCTTCTGATAAATAGTTTTTAGCAATAACTACATCATATTTATGTATTTTACTATTTGGTACACCTTCCCAAGTAGTTAGTCCCATATTTTCTTTTTTATGGTCCGCTCTATTATAAATAATTTCTGCAGCAGTATTACCAGATATTGCATAATGTAATTTATTTTGTACAGAAGTAAAAAATCGAATTGTTGATTTTGCTGTTTTATCATAGTCTATTGAAGTTGCATAAATATCAGTTATTTTTTGATAAAATTTTCTTTCTGACATTCTAATTTCTCTTATACGCTCTAATTGCTCTTCAAAATATTTTTCTGTTAAAATTGAGCCACCATTTTTTAGTCTTTCATCATCCATTACCCAACCTTTTATTGTATAATCTTTAACTATTTGGTTTGCCCATTTTCTAAATTGTACTGCTCTTTCATTATCTACTTTAAATCCAATAGCAATTATCATTTGAAGATTATAATGTGCCACATTTCTTGAAACCTCTCTGTTTCCTTCTTTTTGAACTATTCGAAAATTTCGAATAGTTGAATCTTCTTCTAACTCATTGTCTTCATAAATCTTTTTAATATGATAATTTATTGTGTTTAATTCAATTCCATATAAAGTAGCTAACATCTTTTGTGTAAGCCAAATATTTTCATATTCATATCTAACTTCTATAGATTCTGGATTATCTCCTATTGCTGCTACATAAGTTAAATATTCCGCTGCACTTGAACGTACGGTAATTTCATTATCTTTTTTCCTTTTCAATAGTTTCTCCTTTCTATTTGTAAAATATGCTATTTTTCGCTTTTTTTATATCATTTATTATTACATCTCTATCACTAAGAATTTTATATTTTGCTTTTACTTGTTTTTTCATCAACATAATATTTGCTACTAGGTATAACTAAAATTTTATTTCCATTATTATTTTTCTATTCTTCTAATTTTTTTTCAAAAGTTCTCTTAATTAATTTATATTATATACATAATTTATCCCTTAAAATTACTTATATTATAAATTTTTTTAATGTTTAAGTCAACTAAGTTATTTAGATATTATATTAAATATAACAAATAAATAATAAATTATATATATTATATTTCCAAATTTTATAATAGGATATATATTTAATAAAACAATTAGAGTAACATTATTTAAACTATGTGTCATAAATAATGCGAATAATAATCCAATAAGTATTAATCCATATAATATATAATTAATTTTTTTATATTTTATTTTAGAATTTACTAAGCTCATAATTATTAAATATATTATAGAATTAAAGAAGTAAAAATATATATTATTTATTGGATTATTAAAATTAAATGTAATTATACCTTTAAGGTAATAATAACATATTAAACATATTAATATAACATTTATAAAATATATAACATATTTAATTTTTTTATTATCTTTATTTAATATAAGTAGTGTTATAAATATTATAGAACTTATAATTAATGAAATCATGATTCCATACTTAAAGGTATTTTTTAACATATTTAAAGTTTCTAAAAAACTATAATTTATACTCATTTAATTAAACTTTCTCCTGTCATAAGAACTGGCTTTTCTATACCCATAATATCTAACATAGTTGGTGCGATATCTGCAAGTTTTCCATTTCTTACTTTAATATTTTCATCCGTTACTATAAATGGTACTAGACTTGTCGAATGGCTTGTTACTACATTATCGTTTTCATCTAACATAGTATCGCTGTTACCATGATCTGCGGTTATAATCATAACACCATTTAATTTCATAAGTTTATCGTATACTTTTCCAATACATTCATCTACTACTTCTAAAGCTTTTATAGTAGCGTCCATAACTCCTGTATGACCTACCATATCTCCATTTGCATAATTCAATATAACTACATCAAAATTTTCAAGTTCACTTATTAGTGTATCTGTTACCTCATATGCACTCATCTCTGGTTTTAAATCATAGGTTGCAACTTTAGGAGAAAGGATAAGTATCTTTTTCTCTCCTTTATAATCTACCTCTTTACCTCCATCAAAGAAAAATGTTACATGTGCATATTTTTCTGTTTCAGCTATTCTAAGTTGAGTAAGTCCATTTTTCTCTATGCATTCTCCTAATATATCTTTTGGATTAGGGTCATCAAATGCATGGGGAGCAATTACTGATTCTACAACTGGCATCATTGTTAAGAATGCTACATTATTAAATCTTTTTACTTCCATGTCATTAAATGATTTATTAGTAAGGGAGGTAAAAAGTTCTCTTAATCTATCTTTTCTAAAATTAAATGTAATAAATCCATCATTCTCTTCTAAAGTTCCTTCCTCATCAAAAATAGTTGGTATTAAAAACTCATCAGTTATTCCTTTTTCATAACTTTCATTAATAAATTCTTTAATAGATGTAGATTTATTACCTATACCATTTACTATAACATCATATCCCTTTTTTAATCTATCATAATTATTATCTCTATCCATAGTATAGTATCTTCCACCTATAGTAGCAATAACCCCACCTGTTTCTTTTAGTTTTTCTTCTAATTTTTCTATATAACTATAAGCACTCTTTGGATCTACATCTCTACCATCTGTACATAGATGTAAATATATTTTTTCTACATTATTTCTTTTACACATATCAAGTAGTGCGAGTAAATGATATATAGTTGAATGTACTCCTCCATCACTTAATAATCCCATTATATGTAGTTTTGATTTATTACTTTTTACATGATTTATAACTTTTAATATTTCTTCATTTTCAAAAAAAGTTCCATCTTCTATTTTCTCATTTATAAATTGTAAAGGTTGGTATATAATTCTTCCAGCTCCTATATTCATATGCCCTACTTCACTATTACCCATCTGACCCTTGGGTAGTCCTACTTTAGTACCACTAGCTTCAAGTAAAGAAAATCCATATTTTTCTTTTAATCTATCTAAATTAGGCGTATTAGCAAGCCTTACTGCATTACCATGTACCTCTTCTCTTTCTCCTACTCCATCCATTATACAAAGAACTACTTTTTTCATTTTATCACCCATATAATTTTATCATAAATATATTCCTTTTTCAAACAAAAAAAGTAGTTTAAACTACTTAACACTTTAATTGTTTATTTTTATCATCAAATATTCCATCACATAACTCATCCATAGTTACACCTAATATTTTAGCTATCTTATACATAGAATAAAATGATAATGATTTTTGACCTCCAAGGCTAACAATATGCCTTAAATATTCATATGAAATATCTATTTCTTCAGAAAATTCCATCAAATTTACATTTTTATCTTTACACATTCTTCTTACATTTATTCCGACGATGTACTGAATATCATCTTTTGATCTAAAAGCAACCTTCTGCATACCATCACCACACACATATTATCTCACAGTTGTTTTTCAATATATGCATAGAAAAGATTTGCACTCAAATTTATAGTAATATTTTAATCTATAATAAATATAATCTAATAGATAAGACAGGAGGATTTTATGATAAATAAAAGAAGTTTATGGTTTCTTACCCTATTTAGTTTAATTTTAGTATTAAGTATTTACTATATAACTATGCCAAGTGAATTACTACTCACAACAGGATCAAATAATAAAGATAACTCTGGTAATTCAGAACCTACTGTATCAGTTACAGAAAGTGATTTACTAGTGGCTTTAAGAGTTGAAGCAGATGAAGAAATGGCTAGTAAAATAGAAGAATTACAACTAGTATTAACAAAGACAGATTCTTCTGTTGATGAAAAAAATAAAGCATATGAAAAGATTAAAGAATTAAACGATATTAGAGGAGAAGAAGAAAAACTAGAAAGTCAAATAAAAGAAACTTATAAATTAAATTCATTTATTAAAATTAACGACAATCAAATTAGTGTAACTGTAGAAAATGATAAACACGATACAACACTCGCTAATAACATCATGAGAACAATTCAAGCTAATTATAATGATTCAAAATATATAACAGTTAAATTTCAAAAATAAAATTTTTTATTAACCTAGGAATAGAAACACTTTCTATTCTTTTTTGCTACTAATAGATACATTCATTTAAATAATAACACATTTTTTAGGCTCAAGCAATCACTTAATTAAGTCTTCAACATAAAATAATATGAGAAAATATAAACCACTCTATTAGGAAGTGAGGTAAAAATGAAAAAAAGCATTTTAACAAAAAGAGAAAAACAAGTATTTGAAATGCTAATAATAAATAAAACGACTAAAGAAATAGCTGAAACTTTAAAAATAAGTGAGAAGACTGTTAGGAACCATATTTCAAATGCTATGCAGAAATTAGGAGTTAAAGGAAGAGCTAGTGCAGTTGTAGAATTGTTAAGACTTGGAGAAATTTCATTATAATATTTTATATTTTTAAAATTGATCTCTAGAAATTACTAGAGATTTTCTTGTATTTTATACTAATTAATATCATATATTTTTATAGGTGATTTAATGTTAAAGAAAATCTATTTAAAAAAATTAATTGTATGTATGGTAGCTATGTTTGCTATAATACTTATATATATTATGCCAGAAGATAAAGAAAAACTAGATTATAAAGAAGAACTTAGTTATGTAACAAAAGATGTTCAAACATCTACTATTTATCTACTTGATTCTAATAATTACCTTGCTAGTACTAAGATAGTTACTACTAGTACTACTAAAGAAGGACTTGCTAAAGAATTACTTGAAGCATTAATAATAGATGGAAGTAAACAAGATAATATTCCTAGTGGATTTAAAGCAGTTATACCTAGTGGAACTGAAATACGTAGCCTAACTTATAATGATAAGGTTATAAAAGTAGATTTTACTAGTGATTTTATGAATACCAGTATGGAGAATGAAGAGAAAATAATTGAAGCTATTACTTATACATTAACTAGTATAGATGATGTAGATTTTGTAATTATATATATGGATGGAAAAATATTTACTAAACTACCTCAATCAAAAATAACACTTCCCTCTACTCTAGATAGAAACTTTGGTATAAATAAAGAATATGATGTTAAAAATCCAAATAATATTAATAAAACTACAATATATTATATAAGTGAATTTAATGGAAATGAATATTATGTTCCAGTAACTAAAATAAATAATGATGATAGAAATAAAATTGAAATAATAGTAGATGAACTAAGTAGTAGTAATCTTTATAAGACTAATTTAATGAGTTATTTAAATAATAATACAAAGATTTTATCCGTTAATGAACTTGAAAATGAATTAGTTGTAAATTTTAATAGTGCGATATTTAATGATATTAATACTAAAGAAATATTAGAAGAAGTTATATATACTATTTCTATGTCAATAAATGATAACTATGATGTAGATATTGTTGTTTTTAATGTCGAGGATGAAGAAATTTACAAAAGTGTATTAAAAACTATTGAATAATTTGTGAATTTATTATATAATTATCTTGTTCCTTGGAACAAGATGTCCCAGTAGCTCAGCTGGATAGAGCATCGCCCTTCTAAGGCGAGTGTCAGGGGTTCGAATCCCTTCTGGGACACCATTAAGATAATAACTTGCTTATGCAAGTTTTTTCAATACTTTTTAGGGGATTTGCTAACCTTAAAAACTTGGTCAACTTTTAATTTAGTCCCCACTTTTTATACGTTTTAGTCCCCATTTTAGTCCCCACTTTTCTTAAAATGATTTGAAATAATCTCAACTAATTTTAATTATTTTCAATTTATCAAAAAACAACTCTATCCCAAAAGTTGTTTTATTTATACTACATAAAATATCTTAAATATCTCTTTTTACTATT
>CANROP010000052.1 GCA_947632265.1 uncultured Bacilli bacterium | reverse complement strand
CTATTATTTTTTCTCTCTTTTTATTATAATAATAGTAAAAAGATAGTTTTTATACTATCTCTTGACTGAACTGTAACTTTTAAAGATAAATTTTTTAAATATTTTTAGTATCTAAATTCAATAATTCTTCTAATTTTTTACACCTATCTACATCCATTATAGGTACACCATCAAGTCTATATTTAATTCTTAATTTTTTATATTTATCTACTCCCATAGTATGGTATGGTAAAAGTTCTATTTTTTCTATGTTATCAAACTCATTTAGATATTCTTTTAATTTTAAAATATATTCTTCATTATCGTTAATACCAGGTACAATTACTTGTCTAATCCATATTTTATTTTTATGTTCTTTTAATTTTTCTATAAATTGATTAAACATTTTCATACTTTTACCAGTTATTTTTTTATATGATTCTTCATCTATAGCTTTAATATCTAATAATACTAAATCTGTATATTTTAAAATATCATCTAAATATTTTATATCATATCCAACACCAGCAGTATCTATACAAGTATGTATCCCTGCTTTCTTACTTAATCTTAACATATCTAGTAAAAATTCTGATTGGTATAGAGGCTCTCCTCCTGAAAAAGTTACTCCTCCACCTTCTTCAATATATGATCTATATTTTCTTACTACATCTACTACTTCTTTTGATGTAACTTTTGTTTTAGAAATCTTATTCCAAGTATCGGGATTATGACAGAATAAACATCTAAGTGGACATCCCTGCATAAATATAACTACTCTTATATTGGGTCCATCAACTAACCCCATAGTTTCTATGGAATGTATATAACCTTCACTATACTCTTTCATGGAAAGTCCTACTTATTACTTCTTCTTGTTGTTCTTTAGTTAATTTATTAAAGTTAACTGCATAACCAGATACTCTAATAGTTAGATTTGGATATCTATTTGGATTGTTCATCGCATCTATTAACATCTGTTTATCTAATACGTTAACATTCAAGTGATGTGCACCACCACCAAAATATCCATCTAATATTTTTACTAGATTACTAATCCTAGTTTCTTCTTCTTTTCCAAGTGTATCAGGTGTAATAGAGAAAGTATTTGAAATACCATCTTCTAGATAGTCTTTATATGGAAGTTTAGCTACTGATGAAAGGGAAGCTAAAGCACCTGATTTATCTGCACCCTGTGTTGGATTAGCCCCAGGAGCAAAAGGTACTCCACTCTTTCTTCCATCTGGTGTTGCACCCGTATGTTTTCCGTATACTACATTTGATGTTATTGTAAGTAGAGAAAGTGTTGGCTTACTATCTCTATATAGAGGATATTTTTTTAATTCTCTATATACTCTTTTTACTAAATTAACTGCAACCCCATCAACATTTTTATCATTATTTCCATATCTAGGATAATCAAATTCTATATCAAATGATTCTGTTAATCCTCTATCATCTCTTTTTACTCTTACATGTCCATATTGAATTGCTGAAAATGAATCTACAACTATGGAAAGTCCTGCAAGCCCAAAAGCCATTAAATATTCTGGATTAGTATTTAAAAATGCCATTTGACTACTTTCGTATGCATATTTATCATGCATATAATGAATTATATTTAGGGCATCTACATATATTTTTACAGTTTTCTTTAGTACTTTATCGAACTGTCTTAATACCTCTTCACAGCCTAAGTATTCTCCCTTTATTTCATCTATTCCATCTATTACAAGATCTCCTGTTATCTCATCTCTACCACCGTTTAATGCATATAAAAGTACTTTAGCAAAGTTCATTCTAGCTCCAAAGAACTGTGATTGATATCCTAAACGCATAGCAGATACACAACATGATATCGCATAGTCATGACCGAATATTGGTCTCATTAAGTCATCATTTTCAAATTGTAATGCATGTGTCTTAATAGACATTTTACTTGCATAATTTTTAAAGTTTTCAGGTAATTTTTTACTCCATAAAATAGTTAAATTAGGCTCTGCTGATTCTCCTATATTATTTAATGTATTTAAAATACGAAAAGATGTCTTAGTAACAAGAGACTTTTGATCATCTAACATACCACCGATTGATTCTGTAACCCAAGTTGGATCACCCGCAAATAACTCGTTATATTCAGGAGTTCTAAGATGACGAATTAATCTTAATTTTATTACGTATTGATCTATTAATTCTTGTGCTTCTTCTTCAGTTAAAGTACCATTTTTTATATCTCTTTCTATATATATATCAAAGAATGTTGTATTTCTTCCTATACTTGTTGCTGCACCATTATTTTGTTTAGCTGCAGCAAGATACGCAAGATAAGTCCACTCTATTGCTTCACGTGCACTTTTAGCAGGTTTTGATACATCAAAGCCATATCTACTTGCCATTTTTTTGATTAGTTCTAAAGCTTTTATCTGCTCATTTACTTCTTCTCTAAGTTGTATTATAGATGTATCTTTAATGTCTTTTAATTTACTTAAATCTTCCTTCTTTTTTTCTATCAAGAAATCAGCACCATATAAAGCAAGACGTCTATAATCTCCTATAATTCTTCCTCTACCATAGGCATCAGGTAATCCTGTAATTAAATGATTATGACGAGCTAACTTTATCTCATCAGTATAAGCATCAAATACTCCATCGTTATGTGTTTTTCTAAATTCTTCAAATGAAGATTCTAATTCTTTATCAAGTGAATAACCATATGAATTTAGTGCCGATTTAACCATTCTAAGTCCACCATAAGGATTTACTATTCTTTTTAATGGTGCATCTGTTTGAAGTCCAACTATTACTTCATTTGATCTATCTATATAACCTGGTTCAAAGTTATCTATACCACTCATAATAAATGTTTCTACATCAAGTACACCACTAATAGCTTCACGACTAAGTAATTTTTTACATTTATTCCATACTTTATCTGTTTTTTTAGATTTACCTTTTAGGAATTCTTCACCATCTAAATACTCAGTATAATTACTTTCAATAAAGTTTTCTACGTCTATATTAGTCTTCCATTTACTCCCTTTAAAATCATCATAAAAATCCATGATTACCTCCTACTACTTTCCAAAAATTCTTCTTCATTCCAAATAGTTATACCAAGTTTTAATGCATCATCATATTTACTACCTGGATTTTCTCCAACTATTACTACATCAGTCTTTTTACTAACAGATGATGTATTTTTTCCACCTAGTGATTCAATTAATTCTTTTGCTTCATCCCTTGTTAAAGTACTTAATCCACCAGTAAGTACAAAAGTTTTATCTTTAAATAATTCATTTATATTTTTACTTTTACCAATATATTCCATATTTAATTTATAATCTTTTAGTTTATTTATAAGCTCTTTATTCTTTTCTTGTGAAAAATAATTTTTAATGCTTTCTGCGATAACTTCGCCTATATCTTTTATGCTTGCTAGATCATCTATTGAAGCTTTAATTAATTCATCTATATTTTTATAATATTCACTAAGTATTTTAGCAGTCTT
This sequence comes from uncultured Bacilli bacterium, assembly GCA_947632265.1. Classification (GTDB taxonomy): domain Bacteria; phylum Bacillota_I; class Bacilli_A; order RF39; family UBA660; genus UMGS1613. The sequence continues at coordinate 5,373 of CANROP010000052.1, read as the reverse complement.
TTTACCAACATGTTTTATTCCAAGTCCAAATATTAATCTTTCTAATGAATTTTTTTTACTGTTTTCTATATTATCTAGTAATTTACTTATACTTTTTTCTCCAAATCCTTCTAATTCCATGAGTTCTTCTTTATGTTCATACAATTTATAATAGTCTCCTATATTTTTTAAGTAACCCATGTTATAGAAATCTTCTACTATTCTTTCTCCAAATCCCTCTATGTTCATCGCATCTCTAGATGAAAAATGTATAAGTCCCTCTATATTTCTCGCGTCACACGATGTATTTGGACAAAAGTACGCTACCTCATCCTCTTTTTTTACAAGTTTAGTTCCACATATAGGACAATTTTCTATCATTTTAAATGGTATTTCTCTACCATCTCTTCTATCAAATTTAGCTTCTACTACCTCAGGAATTACATCTCCAGCTTTTCTAATTGATACTATATCCCCTATCATGATGTTTTTTTCTCTAATAAAATCTTGGTTGTTTAATGTCGCACTTCTAACTACACTACCTTGTAATCTAACTGGATCTAAATCAGCCCTAGGTGTAATCTTACCTGTTCTACCTACACAAAATTCTATATGATTTAGACGAGTTAAAACTTCTTGAGCAGGAAATTTATAAGCTATTGCCCATTTAGGTACTTTAGCTGTTACACCAAGTTTTCTTTGATCAGTATAATTATTTACTTTTATAACTATTCCATCTATTTCATAAGGAAGAGTTTCTCTAAATTCTTTCCAATGTTCTATATAACTTAATAAGTCTTTTAAATTATCTACTTTAGTTATATTAGGATTTACTGTAAATGTTAATTCTTTCATAAACTCTAATGATTCATATTGAGTTTTTAAATCATATTTATCTGGTTCTGGAATGTGATACATAAATGTAGATAAATTACGGTTTGCTGAAATACGACTATCTAATTGTCTAACTGATCCTGCAGCAGCATTTCTTGGGTTTGCAAACTCCTTTTCTCCCTTTTTTCTTCTTTCCTCATTTAATTTTAAGAAAGAAGATTTAGGCATATATATTTCTCCTCTTACTTCTATATCTATATCAACTGGTAAAGATAATGGTATATTTTTTATTGTTTTTACATTATGAGTTATATCTTCTCCTGTCATCCCATCTCCTCTAGTTGCTCCTCTTACTAGTTTACCATTTTTATAAAGTAGAGAAACACTAAGTCCATCAATTTTAAGTTCACATACATATTCTGGATTTTTTACTACTTTTCTAACTCTTTCATCAAATTCTATTATCTCATCAGAATTAAATATATCTCCTAAACTCATCATAGGTACTTCATGAGTAACTTTTTTAAAATCACTAATTACTTCTCCACCTATTCTTAGTGTTGGTGAGTCACTTCTTACTAATGAAGGATGATTTGTTTCTATTTTTATAAGTTCATCCATATAACTATCATATTCTTGATCTGTTATACTAGGATTATCTAGAGTATAATACTCATAATTAGCTTTATTTATTATTTTAATTAATTCATCAATTCTATTTTTTAATGATTCAGTTTCCACTATTATCACCTATCTAATTATATCATCACTTCTACTTATTCGCAATATCACTGAATTAAATGATTATACGCCTTTATTTTGCTTTCTATATTGTATATTATAAGTAAATTTTAATTTTAATTTATTTGGTATAAATCTACCAAAGATATATAGTAATTTTATTTTAAATCCAGGTATTATAACTAATTTATTTTTAAACATTTTATCTACTGCGTAGCTAGCTACATATTCACTTGATAAAGCTTTTATTTTAAATTCACAATTAGCAACATTATTAAAATTAGTATTAACTGGTCCTGGACATAATACACTTATATGTACATGGCTATCTCTTCTTCTTAATTCTTCATATATAGCGAGTGTTAAATTATATACATAAGATTTAGTTGAATAATAAGTTGCCATAAGTGGACCTGGCCCAAATGCTGCACTACTAGATACATTTAGTATATAACCACTATCTCTTTTTATAAAATCTTTTAAAAATAATTTTGTTAAAATGTGTACTGCTTTAATATTTAGATTTATCATAGATAATTCGTTATCTATATCAGTTTTATCAAATACTCCAATAAGTCCATATCCTGCATTATTTATTAAAATATCTATATTATCATCTTTAGTTAAGTTATATAATTCTATACAATTTTCTTCATCTCTTAAATCCATAGGTATTATTTTTACATCACAAGTAAGTTCTTCCCTTAACACTTCTAATTTTTCTTTATCTCTAGCTACTAGTATTAAATCATATCCCATTTTACTTAATTTTCTAGATATATCTCTACCTATTCCACTACTAGCTCCAGTTACGAGTGCGTTCATCTAATCACCACCTATTTATGAATATTTTTCTATTATATAATTACTTAAACTCTCATAATTGTTTTCTAACTCTTTATTTATTAATTTATATTCTAAATCATTAATTATATCAGTTAAGAATTTACCTGGCTTTCTATTTAATAATTCGCATACTTTTTTAGCATCTATTTCTATTTCTCTTCTACTATGTATATAAAGATTATTATATGCTTCATTAACCTTCTTTTTATCAATTCCTTTTATCTCACTTACTATTGTAGATATATAAAGTCCATATTTATATAGATTATTGTTATCTAATACATCTTTATCTAATAATTCATTTATCTTTTTTATAGAATCTTTTTCTCCATTATTAAATGAGTATTTATCTAGTACATCAAGTTGTGCCCATGTACCTATTAAATATGTAGTTCTAACTAATTTATCTATATTAGATAATTCTAAATCTATATCTAATTCAAGTTCTTTAATAAGGCTTATTCCATAACTAGAATTATAACTTGAAAATATTTTATCTAATTCTTCTTTCTTTCTAAAATAAGATAAGGATTTTAGTAAATGTTTATACTTTTTTATAGCTAATTTAAGTTTATCATCTAATTTAAAGTTTAATACAGTTGCGAATCTAATCGCACGAAGTATTCTAAGTGAATCTTCTGATATTTTTTTATCTGCATCTCCTACTGTTCTTATTATTTTATTATCTATATCACTTTTTCCATTTAATAAATCTATTAAATCACCCTTACTATCAATACACATAGTATTCATAGTAAAATCTCTTCTTTTTAAATCATCTTCTAAATTATCTATATATTCTATTTCTATAGGTTTTCTATTATTTAAATACTTTATATCTTTTCTAAATGTAGTTATTTCAAATCTCATATTGTTATATATAAGAGTTACTGAACCATATTGTTCTGATGGTAAAGCTGATATACCAAATATTTCTTTTATCTCTTTTGGAGTTGCACTTGTACATATATCGTAATCTATACTTTTAAGTCCCATATATAGATCTCTTGGATATCCTCCTACTAAGTATGCTTCATATCCATTTTTATTTAATAATTTTAGTACTTCAAGAGAATTATTGTTCATCTAATCACCATTAATAATTATACCATATCTACAAATTTAATTACATAATTTAGAAAAAAATTTTACAAAAAAGCCATTGAATAATCAACGGCCTATTTTATTAATTTAAAGCATCTTTTAATTTAGATCCAGCTTTTCCTTTAACTGCTACTCTTGCAGGTATTTTTACCGTAGCACCAGTTCTTGGATTACGTCCTTCTTTAGCAGCTTTCTTTTCTGCTGTGAATGTAAAGAATCCAGTTAAAGTTACTTTTCCTTCCTTTTTTAACCCAGTAGTTACACCACTCATAAATGCATCAAGTGCACGAGTAGCATCTGCTTTTGTTAATCCAGCTTCTTCAGCTATATAATTTACTAAATCTGTTTTAGTCATCAAGACTACCTCCCTATCTAATTAATAAGCCTATCTTGCTTACAATTTAATGTTACCATATCTAAGAAGAGATTGCAACAATTTTTTTAAATTTTTACTATTTTTTTAGTTATTTTACTATATTAATATATATTTTCTTTAATTAATAATTAATTTATAATGCTTAAATAGATATAATAAGTTTAAATATTATACAAATTTGAAGCAATTTTTAGATAAACTAACAAAATTTATTAATAGATTACTTTCATATATATTATTTATTTATGAATGTTTTTATCTATAGATTATCCTGTAGTACTTGTGGAAAGATGAAACCAAGGTACAAGAACGACGCGGAAAGAATAGCCCTCCTCGGCGCCGCCGTGACCCCAATCGGAGGAGAACACTCCCGTCGCATCCCCACGCAATCCCATCAAGCCTCGATGGAACCAAGGACGGTTTGAATCAACGATTGCTCCATTGTCCCTATACCATCCAATCGTTTCGCTTAAGGCATGGCCTTTATATACTATTGATTCATCAAAAACATACTCTCCAGATCCATCAGGATAAGTAACATATATAGCCTTATATGCATCATAGTATTTTGATTCTGGTTTTGTGTCTTCAGTAAAACCTGCATAGTTTTCAGATGAAGTAGATCCCCATGGAAGAGAGCCATTTATTCCTTCTAAGTAGCCCATTACAAATTCCATGTTTCCTCCACTCATATCATATACTCCTGTGATATTTCCAGTCGTTGATGCTCCTTCTCCACATAAGTTCTCTGTTTCACTTGTTGTTAAATTCATATTATCATATGTACATATTCCATTTGCTGAATATTCAAGAATTTCAGTCGATGGTTTTCCTAAACTTCTTCCAGTATAGTAAACATTCGAATAATCCGCACTCGTATTCGTATATACTTCTTTGTTTGCACCTGTATAATTTGGATTACCATATTTACCATATTTACTTTGTGATAGGTATGCTACTGCTCCCCACTCACTATTCTTTGCCATATGGCTATCATAGCCTGTTACTTTTAGTTGTTGGGCTGTATCAAACATTGTTTTTACATCTATATTTACTAATGATTTTAAGTTTGGTAGTACTGTTGGAGTTGATACATCTCCTGTTGTTTCAAACTTTCCTACCCATATTCCACTTAATTCTTGTTCATCAAATGTAAATGCTGGGTGTATATGGTAATCTGCTGTTGCTTGTGTTTTTTCTGTTCCTATAAAGTTTACTTTTATTTCTCCTGGAAGTGTTTGTGTTCCATCTGTTCCATCTGTATGTTTTCCATATTGCCCTTCTATCATATATTCATATCTTGGTATCCATACAAACATTGCTTTTACATCTGTGTCAGCACTTTCTGATGTTGGCACTATTAATGTATCTCCTTCATGTTTTGATTTTCCGTTATCGTTTAATATTACTGCATTCGCCCATTCTTGTTTACTATAATCATACCAGTCTGGGTCACTTGTTGTTGTTATTACCCATGCTTTCTTTGCATTATC
>CANROP010000051.1 GCA_947632265.1 uncultured Bacilli bacterium | reverse complement strand
AATTTAATTGCTTTAACTCCAAGTCAACATTTTCAAAAAGCTCATCCAGATGGAAATACTAGAATTATTGATAAAGGTTTTCAACAAATATGTCTCTTAACAAAGGCTAGTAATATCGAAGAAAATATAAAATATGGTAAAGAAGTAATTTATTCTTTTGATAATTTTATTTATGTTTTATCAGTCGGATTTGATAATAATGTATATGAAGAAGTAGAAAATATGAATTTTATGGAATTAGTAAGATTAATAAATATGGAATATGTGACTTCAAATAGTTAAAAGATAATGCTAATATTACCTTTTTTTATATAACTAGTAATCTAAATAGACCTAAATAGTGCAAACTATAACTTTTATCACATGCCTATATCATATTTATTAATTAAAGTTGTATAATATATTATAGGTGATGGTATGAATAAAAAAAATATATTAGGTATTGTAGGAATATTCGTATTAATTATCATAGTAGCTCTTACAGTTATGTTAAATAAAGATAAAGAAATAGATACAATTAAAATATATGCAACAGTGTTAAGCACTACAGAGGAAACATTAACAGTACAGGATACTAATAATGTTATATATACATTTTATAAAGAAAATCTTGAAATAGCTTCAGGAGATTATGTAGTAATAGAGTATTCTGGAATACTAGAAGATGGAAGACTTATTCAACAGGGTAATATAATAGATTACGATGTTATTGAACATAAAAAAGATGTAAATGGAATGCCAGAAGATTATGACGATGATGGTATATTTAGTGATTATTATGTACTTGCTTATAACAAATTAAAAGAGATGAGTTTAGATGAAAAAATAGGGCAAATATTACTTGTTAGATATCCAGATAGTAATGCAGAAGAAATATTAAAAAAATATAAGTTTGGTGGATATTTATTCTTTGAAAAAGATTTCAAAAATAAAACAAAAGATCAAGTTATAAATATGATGAATGGTTTAAATAAAGTAGCTAATATACCAATATTAACAGCTGTTGACGAAGAAGGTGGAAGAGTTGTTAGAGTAAGTAGTAATCCTAATTTAGCTAAAGAAAAATTTAAATCTCCAAAAGAATTATATGATGAAGGAGGCTTAAATTTAATAAAACAAGACACAATAGAAAAGAGTAAACTACTAAAAAGTCTTGGAATAAATTTAAATCTAGCACCTGTTGTAGATGTATCAACTGATCCAAAAGACTATATGTATAATAGAACAATAGGAGAGAATTCAAGCATTACTTCTGATTATGCTAGAACAGTTATAAGTGCTAGTAAAGGTACAGGTGTTTCATATACATTAAAACATTTTCCAGGATATGGAAATAATGCAGATACACATACAGGAACTTCAGTAGACACTAGACTATATACAGATATACAAAAAAATGATTTACCTCCTTTTCAAGCAGGAATAGCTGCAGGTGCTGAGGCCATACTAGTAAGCCATAATGTAGTTAACAGTATAGATCAAAATAATCCAGCATCTCTATCATCAAGTATACATAACCTTTTAAGAGATGAACTTTCATATACTGGAATTATTATGACTGATGATATATCTATGGATGCTTTAGATGAAATAGATAATACAACTGTAAAAGCAATACTTGCTGGAAATGATTTAATAATAACAACTGATTATGAAAAAAGTATAAGTGAAATAAAGAAAGCTATAGAAGAGGAAACAATTAGTGAAGAAACTTTAAATAAATTAGTATTTAGAGTACTTGCTTGGAAATATTATAAAGGACTTATGTTAGAAACCAAATAATTTAATTAAATAGTTCATTTAAATTGAACTATTTTTCCTATTTATGATAAAATTAATATAGGTGGTAGTGTGAAAAAAAGAATAGTATTATTAATAATAGGTATTTTTATAATAGGTTTATTAGTAACAACATACAAAATAGGAATAGTAGGAGCAGATAGTGGATTTGATGCTAGTTATGATAGTGGTAGTTCATCTTCAGATTCTGATGGAGGTTCTATTTTCTATTTAATATATTTATGTATAGAATATCCTCCTTTAGGATTATTAGTTCTTGGAATTATTATAGCTATTATTTTTAGTAATAATAAAAATAAAAATGAAATAACTAATAAGGCATTAACAAGTAAGTTAGAATTGCTTGATATAAATAAGTATGATATAAATAAACAATTAGAAATAGAAGCATTTAATATTTATAAAACAATACAATTTGCATGGATGAATTTTGATACAGATACTATTAGAAAGTATACAACTGATGAAATGTATAATATGTATTTAATGCAACTAGAAACATTAAAAGTAAAAAATCAAAAAAATTTAATGTATGATATTAGATATATAGATAGTAAAATAGTAAATAAATATGAAGAAAATAATCAAGAAACATATGTAATAAATATGGTAGTTAGTTGTCATGATTTTATAATTGATACTAATACTAAGAAGACAGTAAGAGGAAATCCATCGTATAAATATAGGTATACTTATGAGTTAACATTTGTAAAAACAGTAGATAATAAAGAATTAGATATTTGTCCTAGATGTGGAGCTCCTGTAGATTCAAATAATAGCGGAGTATGTGAATATTGTAACTCTACATTAATAAGTAATAATTATACACTTGTTATGAGTAAAAAAGAGATGAAATACCAAAAAAGAACTTAATTTGAGTTCTTTTTATACTTAATACCTTGATAAGAATTTCTTCTTTTCATTTCTTTATCTATATCATTTAGTATTGTTACTTTTTTAATTAACCAATTAGGTTCTATTAAATCACTTACTTTAGGATCTCCAGTAATTCTATTTACAACAATATCTTCTCTTAAATATTCAAGTTGATCACATACTATATCAATGTATTCATCTCTGGTTATTAATTTAAAATTTTCTTTTTTATACATTTCTTCAAGTTTAGTATCTTTTAATATAGATAACATATGTATTTTTATACCTTGAATATCTAAATTACTTAAGAACTTAACAGTATCAATCATCATGCTCTTAGTTTCATAAGGTAGGCCATTTATAATATGTACAACAACATTAATATTCCTTTCTCTAAGTTTATTTACCATATCAACAAAGCATTCTAAAGTATGACATCTATTTATTAAAATAGATGTTTTAGTATGAATTGTTTGAAGACCTAACTCAACTGTTAGATAAGTTCTTTTAGATAGTTCTTCTAAATAATCTAGACATTCATGCGTTATAGAATCAGGTCTAGTAGCTATATTTAATCCAACTACATTATCAAGTTTTAATATAGTTTCAAACTTTTCTTTTAATACATCTACACTAGCATACGTATTTGTATTTGCCTGAAAATAACCAATATATTTAGCTTTAGGCCATTTTTTTAACATCATTTCTTTTACTTCATTAAATTGAGTTACTAAATCTTTTTTTACATCTCCAGCATATTCTCCACTACCGAGTTTAGAACAAAATATACATCCACCAATGCCTACTTTTCCATCTCTATTTGGACAAGTAAATCCAGCATTTAAACTAACTTTAAATACTTTAGAATTAAATTTATGTTTATAAAAGTAATCAAGTGTATAATATCTTTTATTTGAATCTGAATATTTAAACATAAAATCACCAATTAGTATTATAACTTAAAAGTTATTTTTATACAAATAAAGATAATTTATTAATTTAAATATTTTATACAAATTTGGAGTATAACTCCAAATTTGTATAAAAAAGAATTATTGTTTTTTATAAAACGTGATATAATTATATATAGAGGTGATGACATGGAATATGTAAATAGAACTATTGAAGAAACTTTAAATAAGTATATTGGTTTATATCCAATAATTATGATAACAGGGCCAAGACAAGTTGGCAAAACGACATTACTTAATTATATTTCAACAAAATATAAAGAAATAAATTATGTAACTTTAGATGATATGATTTTAAGAGCACAAGCAAACGATGATCCAGAATTATTTTTAAGAACACATGAAACACCACTTATAATAGATGAATTTCAATATGCACCTAATTTATTAAATTATATTAAAATTAATGTTGATGAAAAGAAAAAAGATGCAATGTTTGGTTCTAAAAATGATATAGGAACTCTATATTATTTAACTGGGTCACAAATATTTCAAACTATGAAAAATGTAAGTGAATCTTTAGCAGGAAGAGTTGGTATATTTGATTTATCTACATTTACTAATCGAGAGTTAGAACATCAAAAAGATGAATTATTTATTCCTGATATAAAACTTTTAAAAAATAAAACTCCTTTAAAAAGAACATCAATAATGAATTTATTTGAAAGGATTTTAAATGGTAGTTATCCAGAAATTCATTTTGGAAGTAAAATAAATCGAGACCATTATTATAGTGATTACATTAGAACGTATATTGAAAGAGATGTTAAAAGGATAATAAATATAAAAAATGAAAACAAGTTTGTAAAGTTTATATCAGCTATAGCCGCAAGAACAGGTCAAGAATTTAATTCAAATGCTATTGGAAGCGATATAGAAATAGATAATAAAACAGTTGATGAATGGATTTCAATATTAAAAAATACAGGAATAATATACCTAGTTCAGCCATATCTAAATAACAGTGTAGGTAGAGCGGTAAAAAGACCTAAAATATATTTTATGGATACTGGATTAGCGTGCTATTTAGCAGGATATACAAGTAAAGAAGCACTAGAAAAAAGTTCCTATAGTGGACCAATATTTGAAACATTTATAGTAAGCGAAATAATAAAAACATTTATAAATCAAGGCTATGACCCAAGAAAATATATATATTATTATAGAGATAATAATCAAAAAGAAATTGATTTATTAATAATTATGGATAATAAAGTTTATCCTATTGAAATAAAGAAAAGTTCAAATCCAAAAGAAACTTCAATAAAAAATTTTGATATAGTAAAAAATTTTGGTGTGGAAGTAGGTAATGGTACAGTTTTATGTTTAATTAAAAATATAACAGCTATAGATAGTGATAATTATTTTGTACCTATAGAATATTTATAAAATTTTTGTTACAGTTTAGTCGAGAAATTAAGTCTAGAAACGATAAAACATTTAAAATAAGTTTTTATAATAAAGATTGTCGTTCTATTTTAAATTTTTTTGACTGAACTGTAACCTTTTTTTATTGAAAATATTGACAAAAAATTTAAAAAACGTATAATAATTTGTATAAATTTGGGAGGATGTTATGGATAATAAAACAGAAAAAATAATATTAAAAAAAATAAGTAAATATTGTGAAAGTTATGGAGCAAAAAAAACAATATTAAATTTTGAAGAAGATATATTAAAATTAAATAATCCTTTTTTATCATATTGGTTTGCGGGTTCTATAAAGGGAGCTAATATAAAAGCACTAGAAAAAATAGTATTAGAAAGTAAAGATTCAGAATGGTGTTATAGGTTTTCTAAAGAAGTAAATATTTCTAAACATTTACAAGAAAAAAAAGATATTAATAGTATAAAACAACTTGTTAAAACACTTAAAAATAAATAATAAAATTAAATATAAGGATGGTATCATGATTATTGAAATAGAAAAAAATATATTAGAAAAAATAGAAAAATATTATGAAAGTTATGGGGCAAAGAAAACAGTGTTAAATTTTGAAGAATATATATTAAAATTAAATAATCCTTTTTTATCATATTGGTTTGCTAAATATATAAAAGGATCTAATAAAAAAGCTCATGAACAAGTAGTAGTAAGAAGTAAAAATCCAGGATGTTGTTGTTATTTTGCTGAAGAAGTAAAAGGTTCCAATAAAAAAGTATTAGAACAGATAGTATTAGAAAGTAAAGATCCAGAATATTGTTTATATTTTGCTAGCGAAATAAGATGGTCTAATAAAAAAGCATTAGAAGAAGTAGTATTAGAAAGCAAAGATTCAAGATGGTGTTTTGAATTTGCTGCAAATGTAAAAGGAGCAAATATAGAAGCATTAGAAGAAGTAGTACTAGAAAGTAAGAATCCAGAATGGTGTTATTATTTTGCTAGAGATGTAAAAAAGTCAAATAAAAAAGCATTAGAAGAAGTAGTATTAGAAAGCAAAGATCCAGAATGGTGTTATTATTTTGCTAAATATATAAAAGAAGCAAATATAAAAGCCCTAGAACAAGTAATATTAGAAAGTAAAAATCCAGCATTTTGTTGCTATTTTGCTAGAGATATAAAAAAGTCAAATAAAAAAGCCTTAGAACAAGTAGTACTAGAAAGTAAAGATGAAAGAATTTGTTATTCGTTTGCTCAAGGGGTAAAAGGAGCAGATATAGATGCACTAGAACATGTCGCACTTGAAAACCACACCCTAGCACATAGTTACGATTTTGAAAGTTTAAAATCACAAGAAGGAATAGTTACTAATGATATAAAACGACTTGTAAAAACATTTAAAAATAAATAAGAAAATATTATGAAAGTTATGGAGCTAAAAAAACAGTATTAAATTTTGAAGCAGATATATTAAAATTAAATAATCCTTTTTTATCATATTGGTTTGCTAAAAACATAAAAGGAGCTAATATAAAAGCATTAGAAGAAGTAGTAATAGAAAGTAGAAATCCACATTATTGTTACAAATTTGCTAAAAATATAAAAGGAGCTAATATAAAGGCCCTAGAACAAGCAATGATAGAAAGTAGAAATCTAGAATATTATTTATATTTTGCTAAAAACATAAAAGGGGCTAATATAAAGTTATTAGAGCGAGTAATACTAGAAAGCAAAAATCCAGAATATTTTTACTTGTTAGCTTTTAATATAAAAGATTCTAATAAAAAGATTTTAGAAAAAGCAGTGATAGAAAGTAAAGATCCAGAGTGGTGTTACTATTTTGCTTGTAACATAAAAGGTGCAGATAAAAAAGCACTTGAACAAGTAGTATTAGAAAGTAAAGATCCAGAATGGTGTTACTATTTTGCTTATAATGTAAAAGGAGCAGATATAGAAGCTTTAGAAAAAGTAGTTATCGAAAGTAAAAATCCACATTATTGTTATTATTTTGAACTTTTAAAGCAAGAAATCATGAAGCCTTTAACAAAAAAATCTAAATCTATACAAGAAGAAAAAAGTGTTAATAGTATAAAGCAACTTGTAAAAAAACTTAAGAATAAATAAGAAAATTAAATATAAATTTAGGATGTTATTGATAATAAACAAAAAGAAATAGTATTAGAAAAAAAATATATAAGATTTATTACTTCTTTGTTATAATATATCATAAAAAGGAGGCAATATATGTTAGATAAATCTTTTCAAGAAATAACTAATAATATTAAAAATGAAATATCAAAAACTCAATTTGAAATTATGATGAATGCTAATGCTAAACTGGTAAATTTATATTTTAATATAGGGAAAATGTTAGAAGAAAACAGTAGATGGGGAAATAAATTTATTGATAATGTAGCAGTTGAATTAAAAATTTCTTTTCCTAATTTGAAGGGATTTTCTTTTCGCAATTTAAAATATATGAAATCATTTTATAATGAATATAAAGGAGATAATGAATTTGTGCAATTGGTTGCACAATTACCTTGGAAACATAATATTACTTTAATGCAAAAAGTTAAAGATAAAGAAATTCGTAAATGGTATATGAATAAATGTCTTGAAGAAGGATGGTTAGCTATGTTTTAGTCTATCAAATTGATACTAACTTATATAATAGACAAGAAAAAGCAATAAAACATAATAATTTTAATATCACACTTAAGAAAAATAGTGATCTTGCAAATAATATTATGAAAGAACCTTATATTTTCGATTTAATAGAACTAACAGAAGATTATAAAGAAAAAGAATTAGAAAACAAAATGCTAGAAAAATTAAAAAATGTTTTGTTAGAATTAGGATCAGGTTTTTCATTTGTAGGTAGTCAGTATAAGATAACGATTGATAATCAAGATTTTTATATTTTTCTATCATATAAAAATAAAATGCTATATAGCAGTAGAACTTAAGGCAACAGAATTTAAAACAGAATTTGCTAGTAAAATGGGATTTTATTTAACCGCACTTGATGAAGAAGTAAAAGAAGAAAGTGATAATCCATCAATTGGACTAATATTATGTCAAAATAAAAGTAATAAAATAGTAGATTATACCTTAAAATTTATAAACAAACCAGTAGGTGTAAGCGAATATAAAATATTTGATAAATTATCAAAAGAAATACAAAACAAATTACCAAATTCAAATGATATAAGCAGTCATTTGAATTTGATGGAATGAAAATTAAAATAATCAAAAAAATATTTAAATGAATTTCATTCCATAAACACTAGGAAAATATAAATATAAGGAGAATATTATGAATAATAAACATGAAGAAATATTAGGAAAAATAAAAGAATATTACAGAGATTATGGAGCTAAAAAAACAATATTAAATTTTGAGGATGATATATTAAAATTAAATAGTCCAAATCTATCATATTATTTTGCTTGTGATATAGAAGGTTCTAATAGAAAAGCTCATGAACAAGTAGTAATAGAAAGCAAAAATCCAAAATGGTGTTACTATTTTGCTTTAAATGTAAAAGGTTCTAATATAAAATCATTAGAACAAGTAATAATAGAAAGTAAAAATTTAGGATGGTGTTGTGATTTTGCTAGAAATGTAAAAGGTGCGAATATAAAAGCACTAGAACAAGTAGTACTAGAAAGCAAAGATCCAAGATGGTGTTTCTATTTTGCTTGTCATATAGAAGATTCTAATAAAAAAGTGCTAGAAGAAGTAGTACTAGAAAGTAAAGACCCAAGATGGTGTTATTATTTCGCTTTAAATATAAAAGGAGCTAATATAAAAGCATTAGAACAAGTAGTAATAGAAAGTAAAAACTTATATTATTGTTTCTATTTTGCAAAAGAAATAAAAGAATCTAATATAAAAGCACTTGAACAAGTGGTAATAGAAAGTAAAGATTCACAATTTTGTTACTTATTTGCTCAAAGTGTAAAAGGTGCAGATGTAGCTGCTTTAGAAAATGTAGCACACGAATCTGAAAAAAAACAATATAGTTGCGATTTTAAAGATTTAAAAGATTCTAAATATTCAAAAGAAGAAATAGATACTGAAAATATAAAACAACTTGTAAAAACATTTAGAAATGAATAAGAAAATTAAATATAAG
>CANROP010000050.1 GCA_947632265.1 uncultured Bacilli bacterium | reverse complement strand
AAAATCAACCCGAACGGATTGATTATATATGTTAAGTTCAAACTATAAAAGTTCGAACAGAAACGTCACTGGAGCGGGTGATGGGAATCGGACCCACGTAGTCAGCTTGGAAGGCTGGGATTCTACCATTGAACTACACCCGCATCTGTAGACAATTTAAATTATACTATGAAAAGTAATTTATGTCAACAATTTTTCTCCAAAAAATTTTTGAAAAATTTTATTGTGAAATGAAAAAGTACAAATTATACTGGTATTTTTAAAATTTGTCCTATAGTTAAAATATTACTATTTAGATTATTTAAATTCTTAATTTCATCAACAGTAGTATTATATCTTCTTGAAATTGCATATAAAGAATCTCCTTTAACAACACTATAACTAATATAATTAGTTCCCGCACTCGTAGGTAATTTTAAAACTTGCCCAATAGTTAAATTATTATTAGTAAGATTATTTAAACTTTTTATAGTATCAATAGATAAATTATATCTTTTAGAAATAGAATATAAAGTGTCTCCACTTTGAACAACATAATCAAAATAATTAGAACTATTACTCGTTGGAATATTAAGTATTTGTCCTATTTGTAATAAATTACTACTAAGATTATTTAAACTCTTAATTTCATTTACAGTAGTATTATACTTTTTTGCAATAGAATATAGTGAATCCCCACTTTTAACAGTATATTTTATATAATTATCAATAGATTTAGTAGGAATCTTTAAAATTTGTCCAATAGTTAAAATATTACTACTAAGATTATTCAAAGTTTTAATTTCATCAACAGTAGTGTTGTACTTTCTTGCAATAGAGTATAAAGTATCTCCACTTTTAACGGTATATGTATCTTTATTATTAGTATTAGAATCTCCATCAACTATGCATTCATTTAAATTACCATATACCTTATTAATCGCACTCCAAGTTTGTTCGCCAACTTTACCATTTGCAGTTAAATCATTATTGATTTGAAATCTTTTTACTGCAGTTTCTGTTTCCAAATCAAAATTACCATTTATAGTTCCATTAAAATATAATAGAGATTTTAATTTTGTTTGTAAATCAGTAACATAACTTCCAGTAGAACCAAGTGATAGAGTAGGATATAAACTTATTCTAGAAATCGCTTTTTCAGTATATTGAATTAATTTATCCCAAGTTTCCTGATTAACAATACCAGTCGGATCAATATTTGCGTACCTTTGAAATGCTTTAACACCTTCTTCTGTAGCTCTACCAAAATCCCCATTTATAACTGCATTATAATATCCAAGCTCCTTTAATTTTTGTTGTAATATTATAACTTGATCTCCAGAATCTCCAATTTTTAAATTTTCGTACATAAGTAGTCACCTAATCTAATTATATTCAATTTTTTTAAATATATTAATATAATAAAATGAGGTGAACTATGGCAAAAGGTTATTTAAAAGTAAATGTATATAGTGATACAGTTGCTAACCCTGTTAAATCAGCACTCGTTAAAATATTAAAAGATGGTGTTGAAATTTTAAATGTGCATACAGATGAAAACGGACAAACAGAACTTATTACTTTAGATACAGTAGATAAATCTTATTCAGAAGAAGAACAATATAAAGTAAGACCATATGAAACATATGATATAGAAGTAGAGGCACTAGGTCTTACAACGACAAGAATAGACGGTGTACAGATATTTGATGATATAACATCTATTCAAGATATATATATGACATCTATTGATGAAAATATGGGCCTATCCACTAAAACAGTTGATCCCAATACATTATGGGAAAATGATTCAGAAGATGAAATGACTATTGATGCCCCTAATAATCCAGTATCTCCCATAGTATTAAAACAAGTAGTTATCCCACCAACAATAATAGTACACGATGGCGCCCCAACTAATACAAATGCACCCAATTATACAGTACCATTTACTGATTATATAAAAAACGTAGCTAGTAGTGAAATATATAGTACTTGGCCAGAAGAAACAATAAAGGCAAATGTATTAGCTATAATATCATTTACACTAAATAGAATTTATACAGAATGGTATCGTAGTAGGGGATACAATTTTACAATAACATCAACACCTACATATGATCAAAAATATACTAGAAATGGAACAATATTTGAACCAATCTCCAATATAGTAGATGATATATTTACAAATTATATAAGAACTGGTGTAAGAATGGAACCATTACTCGCCCACTATAAAAGTAATACAACTGAAGAAGGATATTTGAGTCAGTGGGGCTCTAAAGAATTAGGAGATAGAGGGTATAGCTCACTTAGCATACTAAAATATTATTACGGAAATGATGTAAATATTTTTAATGCATTAACTGTAAACGAATATCCATATTCATTTAAGGAAACATTAAAAGAAGGAGATTGCGGTATAGATGTCTATTTCTTACAAAATGCATTAAATTATATACATAGTAGTTATCCAGGAATACCACTTATAACAAATCCAACAGGATATTATGGATCTAATACACAAAATGCGATTAGAACATTTCAAAAAGTATTCTCATTAACACAAACAGGAGAAGCAAACTTTGAAACTTGGTATAAAATTTCTTATATTTTAACTGCAGTAAAAGATTTAACTGAAAGTATAATTAGTTAATATAAATATAATGTAAACTAGAAAAATTATTACAAATACTATACATATTAAGATTACTATCAACTAGTAATTTTTAATTTTAATCAATAAAAACATAAAATTTCATTAAAAATACACATAATAATGTATAATTAAATTAAGAGGTGTTTTATGAAAGTACTAATTGTAGATGATGAATATGGAATAAGAGAAGTTATAAAAGAATACTGCCTAAATGAAGGATATGAAGTAGAAGAAGCAGAAGATGGACTAGAAGCATTACAAGTATTAGAAAAAGATAAAAATATAGATATCATTATACTAGATATAATGATGCCTAAAATGGATGGGTATACAGCGCTAGAAAATATAAGAAAACAATACAAAATACCAGTAATCATGTTATCAGCTCGCGCAGATGAATACGATAAACTACAAAGTTTTAATTTAGGAGTTGATGATTATGTTACAAAACCTTTTAGTCCAAAAGAATTGCTCGCACGTATAAAAGCAGTATTATCAAGAAATAAAGTAGATTCAGATGAATATACATATAAAACTCTTAAAATAGATTATCTAGGTCATACCATATCAATAGATGGTAAAGAGATTAAAGTTACACCAAAAGAATATGAACTATTATGTTTCTTTGTACAAAATAAAGGTATCGCACTATCTAGAGAAACTTTGTTGAGTAAGATATGGGGTTATGACTTTTTTGGCGACGATAGGACAGTAGATAGCCATATAAAAATGCTTAGAAATAGTTTAGGCGAATATAGAGATTTAATAGTAACAGTAAGAAGCATGGGTTATAAATATGAGGAAAAGTAGTTTAAAAGAAAAAGTTTGGTTTTATCTAGCTATATTTTCTCTAGTTATAGTAGGTGGAATATTAACATTACAAATACTATCACTTGATTTATATTATGAATTAAATAAAACTTTAGAAATAAAAAGCATATCTAAAAAAGTTTTAAATGCTTATAATGAAAATAATTATCAAGAAATACTAGATATACTTTCATATAAAGAAGATGTATGTATAGAAATAATGACTGAGAATATTACCATATATTCAACTGATAATATTAATAGAGGATGTTTGATAAGCACTAGTGAAGATGTAAAAAAATATAATTCAGAATTTATTTCAAGCAATAAAAAAAATATAACTTATAGAGTAATTAATCCTAAATATAAAAATAAAACTTTAGTTTATGGAGTTAAAATTAGTGATGGTGCTTATGCTTTTATAAGTACTTCACTAGAACCAATTAATTCAACTGTATCAGTTTTAAAAAGTCAACTTATATTCATACTTATAATAGTTTTAGTTTTTGCATTCATAATAGCTTATACTATATCTAAAAAAATTTCAAAACCAATAGAAAAAATAACAGAAGCAAGTAAAGAAATGTCTAAAGGAAATTATAATGTTACATTTGGAACAGGTACAGATATAAAAGAGATTAATGAACTTGAAGATACACTAAATAGTGCGACTATAGAACTCTCTAAAACAGAATCTATAAGAAGAGAATTGCTTGCTAATGTATCACATGATTTAAAAACTCCTTTAACATTAATAGAAGCAAATGCAGAAATGGTAAGAGATTTAACATATAAAAATAAAGAGAAAAGAGAAAAGAATCTAGATACTATAAAAGAAGAAGTAAATAGATTAAATTTACTTGTAGAGGATATTCTCGATCTATCTAAAATGCAAGCAAATTCAGTTAAACTAAATTATTCTAAATTCAACTTAAATGAAGTTATAAAAACTATTATAGAAAGATTTGACGTATTGTGCGAAAGAGATGGATATATAATAGATTATGAAGGATTTGACTACTTTATATGTGCAGATAAAAAGAAAATAGAACAAGTTATGTATAATTTAATAAATAATGCAATTAATTATACAGGAATAGATAAAAAAATATATATTAAATTAATTGATAATAAAGATTTTATTAGAGTTGAAGTTAAAGATACTGGTAGTGGTATAGATACAAAAGATTTAAAATATATTTGGGATAAATATTATAAAGTAGATAAAAAATATAAAAGAGTTAATTATGGTACTGGTCTTGGACTTTCTATAGTAAAAAATATATTAATTTTACATAATTTTAAATATGGTGTAGATAGTAAAAAAGACTTTGGAACAACATTCTATTTTGAAATAAAAAAAGAAGAAAAAATGTAAAAAGTGTAAAAGCATTTTTAACAAAAAATGCTTTTTTTAATATTTTTAAAAAACAAATTTGTTGAAAAATAAGGGAAAAATTAAAATTTAAAAATAAAAAAATAAAAAAAATAATATTTAATAAAAATTTAAAAAATAAAAAAATTAATTTTTTTCAAAAAAGTATTGACTATAAAAAATAGGGGTGTTATACTTAGATTGTATAAAGATAGGAGTTAAGGTTTATGATTGATACAGAGGAAAAATTACAGTTAGTTGTAATCAAAAGAAATGGAAAAAAAGTTGATTTTGATGGAACTAAAATAGCGCTTGCTATTAAAAAGGGATTCGATAGTGTAAACGAACAAGATGAAGAAACAGGAAAGTATAAATATACTGCAGCAGATATAACAAAAGTTTATAATGATGTAATTAAAACTATAGAAAAGAATTATACTGAAAAAATAAAAATTGAAGAAATACAAGACTTAATTGAAGAGTCTTTAAATAAAAAAGGTTATGAAGAAGTACATGATTCATTTTCTCAATATAGAGAAAGACGTGCTCAATCTAGAGAGATGTTTGTTGATGATAAAAGAATGCATAAGTTCTTAAAAACTATAGAAGGTTTAGGACTTAAGACTGCTAATGAAGATGATGCTAAAAGAGAAAATGCAAATATAGATGGAAATACTGCTATGGGAACAATGCTTCAATATGGTAGTACTATTTCAAAGGAATTTGCTAAATCATATTTGATGAAAAAGAGATTTGCAGATGCACATGACAATGGAGAGATACATATACACGATATGGATTTTCTTGCAATGGGTACTACAACTTGTATGCAAATAGAATTAGATAGATTATTTAAAAAAGGATTTTCAACAGGACATGGTCATTTAAGACCACCTAAAGATATATCTTCATTTGGTGCACTTGCAGCTATAGCTATACAAGCAAATCAAAATGATCAACATGGTGGACAAAGTATTCCTGCATTCGATTATTATATGGCTCCAGGAGTTCTTATGACATTTAAAAAGGAATTTAAACAACAAGTAAATGATTTCTTAGATTTAGAAGGACTTTTAAGTCATATAAGTATGGATAGGATTGCTCGTGAAATAGATAAATTAGAAAGTATCAATTTTAGTATAGAAATATTTGAACCTATATATAAAGATTCAGATGAGATAAAAAGATTATTTGAAAAGGCTTACGATAAAGCACTCGCAAGAACTAATAGAAAGACTTATCAAACTATGGAAGCATTTGTACATAATTTAAATACAATGCATTCTAGGGCAGGTGCTCAAGTACCATTTTCATCAATAAATTTTGGAACTGATATAAGCCCTGAAGGTAGAATGGTTTCAATGAATTTCTTAAGGGCTACTGATGAAGGCTTAGGGCATGGAGAAACTCCAATATTCCCAGTATCAATATTTAAAGTAAAAGAAGGAGTTAATTATAATCCAGAAGATCCAAACTACGATATATTTAAAGAGGCTTGTAAAGTTTCAGCAAAAAGATTATTTCCAAACTTTTCATTTTTGGATGCTCCATTTAATTTAGAATACTATAGACCAGGAGATTATAGAACTGAGGTAGGTTATATGGGATGTCGTACTCGTGTAATGGCAGATGTAACGGATCTTAATAATCAAACTACTGGTGGAAGAGGAAATCTATCATTTACATCAATAAATCTTCCAAGAATTGGAATAAAATATGGTATTTGTTTACATGAAAGAGATAAAGCTGATATGAAAGGGTTCTATAAAGAATTAGGAGAACTTATGGAACTTGTAAGAGATCAACTTTTAGAAAGATTTGAAATTCAATGTAATAAAAGAAGTTATAATTTCCCATTCTTAATAGGTGAAGGTGTTTGGACTGATGGAGAAAAATTAAAACCAACAGATAGAATGAGAAAGATATTAAAACATGGTACATTAACTATTGGATTTATAGGTCTAGCTGAAACTTTAAAAGCCTTAATAGGAGAACATCACGGAGAATCAGATAAGGCTCAAAAATTAGGGCTTGAAATAATTAAATTTATGAGAGAGAAAGCTAATGAGTTTGCTAAAGAATATAATTTAAACTTTACTTTAATAGCTACTCCAGCTGAAGGATTATCAGGTAGATTTGTTAATATAGATAGAGCTATTTATGGGAAAATTAAAGGTGTAACTGATAGAGAATACTATACAAATTCATTCCATGTTCCAGTATATTACAATACTACAATAAAACATAAATTAGAGATAGAAGCACCTTACCATGCTCTAACTAATGGTGGACATATTTCATATATTGAGTTTGATGGAAATACTGCTGCTAATATAGATGCATTTATGGGTGTAATTAGAATGATGAAAGAACTAGGAATTGGATATGGAGCTATTAACCATCCAGTTGATAGAGATCCAGTTTGTGGTTATGTAGGGGTTATTGGAGATGTGTGTCCAGGATGTGGCCGTAAAGAATTTGAAGCAATACCACTAGAAGAAGTTAAAAACTTAAATTGTGGTTGTTAAGAAGGAGGATATTTATGGAAAAATTAGTTGGTGAAGGAGTTAAATTTGAAAGAATAAGAAGAGTTACAGGTTATTTAAGTGGAGATGTTAGTCGCTTTAATAACGCTAAACGTGCAGAAGAAAAAGACCGTGTAAAACACTCTGGTGTAAAAGATTGTATGTGTAATGAAAAACAAGATGGTAGTAGTGCTAAGCATATAGAAGAAAAGAAGAATGTAAAAGAATCTAATGAAAAAGATTGTGTGTGCAATGAAAAAAAAGATGAATAGTTATGAAAATTAGACTTGCTGCAGATTTACAATCAGATAGTATAGTCGATGGAAAAGGTATAAGGACAGTTATTTGGACACAAGGTTGTTCTCATAATTGTCCTTATTGTCATAATCCACAGACTCATGATTTTAAAGGTGGAGATTTAGTAGAACTAGATGATGTTATAAAGCGACTAGAAAATTTAGAAGGACAAACTGGTGTAACATTTTCTGGAGGAGATCCTATGTTTCAACCAAAAGAATGCTCTATACTTGCTAAAAAAACACATGAACTTGGAATGGATGTATGGGCATATACTGGATTTACTTATGAAGAATTAATTAATAGTAAAAATAAAGATATATTAGATTTTTTAAGTAATATAGATGTATTAATTGATGGAAGATTTGAAATAGAAAAAAAATCATTAGATTTAGAATTTAGAGGTTCAAGTAATCAAAGAATTATAGATGTTAAAAAATCATTAGAAAATCATGAAGTAGTATTATTTGATTTAAATAAAGATGAAAAAAAAGAAGAAAGGTATAAGAAAGAAAAATTGTACATTTAAGACTTTATAGTCTTTTTTTTCTTATGCTTTTATATTATAATTAAATTGAGAGGAGAATTGTTTAATATAAACAATTTTTGTGATTTTATGATATATTTAGATTATAGTGCGACAACTAAAACGAGTGATGAGGTATTAGATACATTTATTAAGTGTACAAAAAAGTTTATTGGTAATCCTAATTCATTACACAGGTTAGGTATAGAATCAAAAAATATTATAGAAAGTTCAACTAATCAAATAAAAAAATTATTAAAAATAGATAAACAAATTATATATACTAGTGGAGCTAGTGAATCAAATAATTTAGCTATAAAAGGTATATGTGAAAGTTATAAAAATAGAGGTATGCATATAATAACAACAGAATTAGAACATGCATCAGTATATGGACCTATAGATTATTTAAAAAGTTTAGGATATAGTGTAGATTATGTAAAACTAGATTCTAATGGAATTGTTGATTTAGATGATTTAAGAAGACTTATAAGAGATGATACAATACTTGTTAGTATATGTGCGGTTAATAGTGAGATAGGAGTGCTAGAACCTATAAAAGAAATAGCTAGTATAGTACATGAAAAACCAAAATGCTTTTTTCATTCTGATATGACACAAGCAATAGGTAAAATAAATATTGATTTAAATGATGTGGATTTAATTAGTTTTTCAGCACATAAATTTTTTGGAATTAAAGGAATAGGAGCTCTTATTAAAAATGAAAAAATAGAACTTACACCATTAATACATGGTGGTTTAAGTACAACTAAATATAGAAGTGGTACACCATTTCTACCTTTAATAGTATCTATGTCTAAAGCACTTCGTTTAGCCTTAGAAGATATAGATATAAAATATAATAAAGTAAAAGAGTTAAATACTTATTTAAAAAATTCATTAAAAAAATATGATAAAGTAGTTATAAATAGTAATGAATATTCTATACCACATATATTAAATATAAGTATATTAGGTGTAAAACCAGAAACTATGTTACATGCTTTAGAAAACTTTAATATATATGTATCAACTAAAAGTGCATGTTCAAGTAATGATACAAAATCAAAAGCTGTTTATGCTTTAACAAAAGATGATTTAATATCTTCATCTAGTATAAGAATAAGTATATCTTATATAACAACT
>CANROP010000049.1 GCA_947632265.1 uncultured Bacilli bacterium | reverse complement strand
TAGTGAATGGGGAGCAGTAGCTTACTTAAGTCAAAGTATCTATGGCAAATATGGTAATTCAAATTATACAGGAGCAAACAAAGAAGTATATATTAATAATTGCATGTATACTGGTCGAAGTGGAGGAGGCCCAAGCAAATCATATTCTCCAAATGGAGCATGTACATATGATAGCAAAACTTCAGGAACAAGCTCAAGTTACATACCAGCATTATGTGGAGAAGGAGCATCAACAACAGGGAATATAACAGGAGTATATGATATGAGCGGAGGAGCAGAGGAATATGTAATGGGTTATTTAGAAGGAATAAATGGTGATCTTCCTTGGGGGTCAACTTCTAGTTATAACCATGCAGGCTTTACTGAAGAAACAAAGCCAGAATCAAAATATTATGACAAATACATGTCGACAACTCCAGCACAAGCCTGTAACGAAGGAACCTGCTATGGACATGCACTAAGTGAGACAATCGGTTGGTATAACGATCCATCAAATTTCATTAGTTCGTCCTACCCCTGGTGCTCACGTGGTGGTTTCTCTATGGGCGATGGTTCTATTTCGGGTGTGTTTGCCTTCAGAAGAAACAGAGGAGACTACCCCGACTACACCTACGGTTTCCGTATCATTCTAGTATCTATTTAACATTTTATTTCAATAATAAAAATAATTAACAAAAGGTATCTAACAATACCTTTTTGTTATAATTGTCACAATTTTTAATAATTCATAAAATATACTAGAGGTGTGGTTTATGAATATAAAAATAGATTCTAGAAAAGTAGAAAAAGGAGATACTTTTATAGCTATAAAAGGCGAAAATATAGATGGACATGATTATGTTAATGATGCGATAAAAAAGGGAGCGACTAAAGTAGTAGTAGAAAAAGGAGAATATAGTGTTAATACTATTGTAGTAGAAGATACTAAAAAATATTTAGAAGAATATTTAGAAAATAATTATTATGATGAAATAAAAAATATAAAACTTATAGGAATGACAGGTACTAATGGTAAAACAACTACTTGTTATCTTATATATCAAGCTTTAAATAAATTAAATATAAAATGTGCTTATATAGGTACATTAGGATTTTTCTTAGATGGAGAAGAAAAAACACTTAATAATACAACACCAAATCTATATGAAATATATAATATGTTATTAGAATGTTCTAAAAAAGAATGTAAATATGTAGTTATGGAAGTAAGTAGTCAAGGCTTATCTATGGGAAGAGTTAATACTTTAATATTCGATTATGTTATATTTTCTAACTTAACACAAGATCATTTAGATTATCATAAAACTATGGAAAATTATGTACTTGAAAAACAAAAACTATTTAAAATGACACATGATAGTTATGCAATTATAAATAACGATGATAAATATAAAGATTATTTTCTTTTAGACAATAAAAATATAACATATGGAGAAAGCAATAGCGATTATAAAATAAGTGATGTAAAATCTAGTTTAGATGGTTCAACATTTAAATTAAACGATGAAGAATACCATACTAAACTAGTAGGAGAGTATAATATTTATAATGTTAGTGTAGTCGTTATATTACTAAAACTATTAGGTATAGAAAATATACAGGATATAATAAGTAATTTAACGAGTCCTAATGGTAGAATGGATATTATAAAATATAATGATAATAATATAATAATAGATTATGCACATACTCCAGATGCAGTAGAAAAAATAATAACATCTGTAAGTAAATTAGATCATAATAGAATAATTACATTAGTAGGTTGTGGTGGAAATAGAGATAAAACAAAAAGAAGTATTATGGGAGATATCGCAACTAAATATTCAGATTATGTAATATTTACTAGTGATAATCCTAGGTATGAAAATCCTAAAAAAATACTTAAAGATATAACTTGTAAACTTGACAAAAAAAATTATAAAATTATAGTAAATAGAAAAAAAGCAATAAATAAGAGTATACAAATGCTATCTAAAAATGATATACTATTATTACTAGGAAAAGGTCATGAAGACTATCAAATTATTAAAGGAAAGAAACGTCACTTTAGTGATAAAGAAATAGTACAAAAATATACAAGGAGATGAAATAATGTATCAACTAACAAAAGGGGTTTTAGCAATCATGATAGGATTTTTAGTGTCTATAGTAGCTGGTATAATTTTAGTACCATTACTAAAAAAACTAAAAGCAAAACAAACTTTAAGTACATATTTATCTAAAGCACATAAAGATAAAGCTGATACTCCTACGATGGGTGGATTAATATTCATACTTCCAACCATAATATCTATAATAATACTGTTATTGTTAAACAAAATAGAATTTACATATAATTTATTTATAGTCTTATTCGTATTTTTATCATATGCAGTATTAGGGTTTATAGATGATTTCTTAATAATAAAAAGAAAAAATAATGTTGGACTTACTGAAATACAAAAATTAATTGGTCAAATATTAATCGCAATAGTATTTTTCTATATATATATGAAAAGCGGAGCAGAGCCAGTTGTAGAAATATATACATTAGGTATAGAAGTTCCACTAGGTTGGTTTTATGGAGTATTCATCCTATTTATGTTAGTTGCGAGCAGTAATGCAGTAAATATTACAGATGGATTAGATGGGCTTGCAGGTGGTCTATCTTTAATCGCTTTCTTAACGTTCGCTCTTATTAGTGCGAATTCTCCTGCAATTTCAGGTACAGGAGATATAGCGGTATTCTGCTTTGTACTTGTTGGATGTTTGCTTGGATTTCTTGCATTCAACTCAAGACCTGCAAAAATATTTATGGGAGATACAGGATCGTTATCTTTAGGAGCAACCTTAGCTACTATTGGTATTATAACTAAACACGAATTAACATTTATATTTGTATCAGGCGTATTTATATTTGAAACCTTAGTATGTATAATACAAATAGTAAGTATGGTATTTTTCCATAGAAAAGTATTCTTAATGACACCATTTCATCATCACTTGGAAAAACTTGGATGGAATGAGCGAGATATAGTTATAATGTTTTGGTGTATAGGATTATTGCTTTCATTTATCGCAATCGCATTTGGTGTATGGTATTAGAGGTGAAATATGAAAAAAGTTTTAACGTTTATTATAGTTTTATTAGTATTAATAGGAGTTGTATTAGGTATTACAACACTTATAAAAAAAGAAAGTGAGCCAAAATTGGAAGATTTAATAAAAACTACAGAAGAAGATAATTTTAGTATAGAAGATTATTCTATATTTGGAACTCACTTAAACATGAGTGGTTGTATAGATAAAACAATTTCAGGAGATCTATCTTTAGTTTTAAAAAATTTAGAAAATGAAATAACTATAGATAGTAAATTTGAAAATAAAAATGGAAAAACTTGTTTTAGTATATCCGAAAAAAATAATGATGGACTATATTTAGATGGTCTAGATACTGGAGAATATATTTTATATGTAAAAGACACAATAAAAGGTGAAAAAGACATAGATGAATCTAAGTATTACACTATAGATAATAAATCTATTTATGATAATTTTGAATATTATACTATAACTAGAAATAATACTAATAATAAAATAGAAATGACATTTAATGAATTAACAGATAAGGAAATTAATAAAAAATATACAAAATTTACTATTAAAGAAGAAAAACTACCAGATGATATTTATGACATTACATTGGATGCTGGACATGGTGGAAATGATCCAGGAACGAACAATACATTAGATGGAGTTACATATTATGAAGCAAATTATACATTAGATATAGCTCTTGCTTTAGAGAAAATATTAGAAGATGCAGGACTTAAAGTAAAAATGACTAGAACTACTGATGTTAATTTACCATTTTATGATGATGGTGGTAGAGCAGTCATTCCTAATGAAGTAAAATCAAAATATAGTTTTTCTATCCATTTAAATAGTTCAGAAGGTGTTATGAGTTATGGCGGAGTTGAAGTGTATACACCTAACGATATAAATTATGAACTTGCTACTAAAATAGCTAATAGTGTAGCAACCCTAGTAGGATATTCACTTAAACCTTCAGATAAAGTATTAGATGGAGTATATTATACTTACTTTAATGAAAATGAAATCCAAAAATCAAAAAAAGATATGGAATCAAATGGAATGAAACCATATGATATAAAAGTGGGTGCACCCGAGATGTATATGATAAGAGAAGTTGGTGGAATAAATACTAAAGCATATATAGATGGTAGAAACGAATATTATGGACTTAATAAATATTATAATTCTAACCAAACACCAGAGCCATATCTTTTAGAACTTGCATATATGAATTATCCTAGTGACTTACAAAAACTTGTATCATCTAGAGAACAATTTGCAGAAGCTATAGGTAGTGGAATAAAAGAATATTTAAATATTTCATAATTCTTACACAAAATTTTCATAAATACTTGTTATAGTTAGTTCACAAGGTATTAAATACCTTGGCACTCTTTACTGGAAAGCCCCAAGGGGCTTTTTATTTTAACAATTTTTAATAATAAAAAATGCCATTACTGGCATAAATTATTGTTACTTAAATATATTTCTTGAACTAAATATAGATCTTGAATCTTTTTTTGGAGTAGGTGTTTCAACCTTCTCATCAGAAGTATTTTGTTTTATAACTTCTTTTTCCTCTTTTTCTTCTTTTATATAATCATTTCTAACAATATCATTTTTTATAATATCATTTTCATTTTCTTTAGTAGTAATAGGTGCACTGTTATTTGAAAGTGTATCTTCAGTTTTTTCTTCTTTTACATATATATCATTTACTTCAAGTGAATTTTCAAGTCCAGCTGAATGTAAAGTTTCATCATCATCAAGTTCAATTATTTTAAGTAATTCTTCCATAGTTGTTAACCCATCTAAAACTTTCATTAATCCATCTTTAAGTAGTGGAATAACATCACTATTATAAACTAAATGTCTTAATTTATCTTTTCTAATATTAGAACTTATCGCATCTTTTATATCTTGATTTATTGTTAAAACTTCATGAATTGCGATACGTCCACTATAACCAGTTTTACATTCTTCACAACCTACTGCTGTATATATTTCGTTAACTTCTTTACCTAATACTTTTTTAATAATATTTTTTTCATATTCATTAGTAGGTCTTAACTTTCTACAATGTGGACATAATTTTCTAGCTAACTTCTGAGATATAATACCAGTAAGAGAACTAGCTAGCAAATATCTTTCAACATCCATATCAAGTAAACGTTCAATTGTATTAAGTGAGTCGTTTGTATGTATTGTAGATAATACTAAGTGACCTGTGATAGAAGCTCTAACCGCAATTTTAGCTGTTTCAGTATCACGAATTTCACCAATCATTATTATGTTAGGGTCTTGACGTAATATAGATCTTAATACTGTTGCGAAGTCTAAGCCAATCTCACTATTTGTTTGAATTTGATTTATACCTTCTATATCCATTTCGATTGGGTCCTCAACAGAAATTATATTAATATTTTCCTTATTTAATCTCTGTAATATAGAATAAACTGTAGTAGATTTACCAGTACCAGTCGCACCAGTAACTAATATTATTCCATTTGGAGCTTCAATCATTTTTAAAACTTTTTTATAATTTTCTGGATTAAATCCTAAACTTTCAAGTCCTGCTAAACTTAACGAATAATCTAGAATACGTACAACGATTTTCTCACCCTTATTAGTTGGAAGAGCAGACACACGTAAGTCTAAATCAATTCCTTCTAGAGTTGCTTTTATCGCACCATCTTGAGGAAGTCTTGACTCAGTAATGTTCATACCAGATATTATCTTTATACGTGTTACTAGGTTTTTTGCTATATTTAAAGGTACTTCACAGTAATCTGTTAAATCTCCATCTATTCTTATACGTACTCTTAAATGATCATCCTGTGGATCAAAGTGTATATCTGATGCACCTCTTTTTGATGCATCAACTAACATTTCATTTACAATTTCAACTACAGGAGTTTTATCAAAATCAAAATTCTTTAACATAAATATCACCCTTTTTTATCTTTTTGACTAGATTTTATTCTTAATATATTATATAATATTATTGTAATAATTTCAAGATATATGAGGGATATTTATGAAAAAAAAGAATAATAAAGGATTTATGTTAGTTGAAACATTAATTGTTACTGTATTTGTAGCAGGTGTTTTAATATACATGTTTATTCAGTATTCTAATTTAAGTAAAAATTATCAAATTACTTATAAATATAATACTGTTGAAAAATTATATGCATTAGAAGATGTAAGAGATTATATATTAAGTGATGATTCAGTAGTATCTTATATAGATATATCTTTAAGTGATTCACCACGTCTAGATATAAGTAATTGTGCGATGTTTAAAGATATAAATTATTGTGAAAAAATGTTTGAATTAGAAAATATAGATAAGATAATAATTACTAGTAATATAATAGATAAAAGTGCATTTTCAGATTATACTCAAGATATAATAGATTTTGTAAATGAGATAAAACCAGAAGGTCATGAAAGCTATAGAATAATAGCTCGCTTTAAAGATTCCACTTTTGCAACCTTAAGATTTGGAAATAAAATATCTAATCCTTAGTATAGAAAAGAGGTATATATGAAAAATAGAGGTTTTACCCTAGTAGAATTAATAACTACATTTGCTCTTTCAGCAGTTATAATTGTTATACTTATGAATGTAGTTTTAATAATCAAAGACATGTCTAGTGATTCAAAGATTAAAACTAAACTTATATTAAATCAATCTAGGTTGAGTAATGCACTTAATTCTAAAATAAGTAGTGATAATCTAATTTCATATAGAGTATGTAATACAGCAGATTTTTGTTATAATTTTACATTATCAACAGGAGAGATAATAAAAATTGAAATAGATGATAAAACTATAAAAGTAGGGAATTATGCTTATGATATAGATGATGGTGTTACTGTATCTAATCCTGAAGTTAAAACTTTTCATGTTGATGTTTCAGATACTAAATCAAACGATAGCTTTCTTGTTATAAAAATACCAATTATACATAAGTTATATCCAAATACTGATTTTGGAATAAATTTAGTTTATCCATACAATTCTAATATACAAAGTTTATAATAAGTAATGTTATAGATGATGATATAATTGCATGAGATATGCGTGATATGAAATAAGGTAAATACCTTATTTTTTTATTTTCTAATATACTAAACACTTGTGCATGTATACATATCCCACCAAATGATATTAAAAATGTAGATAATATAGCTTTAATTTTTATACTAAAAGTTGATAAAGATATATATTTTAATCCTTGAGTTACTTCGATAATACCATATAAAAATTTTAAATTATTATTTAAATTAAATATATTATTTAGTATACAACTTAGAATAAGTGATGTTGTTATAATACCCATAATTAATAATAAGGTGTCAATAACACTATTAATAGAACTTGTTAATATACTAATAAAGGATTTATTACTTTTATCTAATTTAAAATTATCAAAATTATCATTTATATTATTTTTATTAAATAAGCCTATTAAAATACTACTAGTATAATGACTTATAAGTATAATTAATCCAAGTCTTTTATCTTTTAGAAAAGTATATCCTATAGTACCTAAAATAAAAATAGGATTAGTAAAATGACAAAAGTTTAAACATTTTTGACAATCATTAGTACTTATTAAATTTTTATCTAATAGATCTTTTAAGTATTTAGCATTACTAGGAGTACCACTTATAATACTCATCATTAGTGCGAAGGCACAATTCTTATTTACTTTAAATATTTTAGTCATGATAGATTTAAAAATATCACTTATATCATTTACAAAGTCATAATTAATTAATATGTTTGATAGTAACATGAAAGGTATAAGTGATGGAAATAAGTTATTAATGCATATTGAAAAGGAAAGTTTTATACTTTCCATGATTTCTGTTGAGTTATATAAAATAAAAAATATAAATATAGAAAAAATTATTAAGTATAGTTTCTTTTTCATATTAAAATATATTCTCTAATTTGACAAACAATTCATACTATTATATAATCTTTGTAATTTGGGGTGTTAATATGAATAAGAAAAGAGTTATATTTGTTTACTTTGTAACATTTATGTTTGCTGTAGCAATAAATATATCTTTTGCATATTATAAAGATAAATATAGAGTATCTTTTGAAACTGGAACTAATGAGTTAATAATGTCAAAGTACGTTAGTAAAAATTCAAAAGTAATTGAGCCATCTAAACCAGAAAAAGATGGATATGAATTTATCGAATGGCAATTAGATGGAGAAAAATATGATTTTAATAATAATGTAGATGGAAATATTATTTTAACTGCTAAATGGATTAAGAAAAACTAAAAAAAGATAAGAGAATTATCTTTTTTATATTAGTCTTATTTCTTGTTCAGTATAAAAAGGTTTCTTTTTATCTATTCTATCAAAGAATAATATTCCTTCTAAATGATCAATTTCATGTTGAAAAGCAATAGATAAATCTTCACGAGCTCTTACTTTAATTTTATTACCATCTACATCATATCCCTCAACAGTGACTCTAGCATGCCTTTTAACGTGTCCTTCGACCTCTCTATTTACACTTAAACATCCTTCACCAGCTTCTGCAGCAATCATTTCATCAGAATAGCTTACTATTTTAGGATTTACAACTACATAGTTTTCAAATTTACCATCATCATATTCGTATACAATAACTATTATTCTTTCATTTATACCAAGTTGTGGGAAAGCAAGCCCCATACCTGGTCTAAGATCATATTTTTCTGCATATTCTTCTATTTGACTATATGTTAATTCATCTATTATTTGATTTATTAATTTTTTATATTCTTTAGATAGTGGTAATTTAGCATCTTTACTAATTTTTCTTAAGTGTGAATCTTTTTCATCTAAAATATTTAATTTTTTAAACATAATCTCACTTCCAGCAAGTATTATATCACACCAAGCGAATTGTATCAACTTAAAAATTATGAAATATTAAACTAAAAATATTATCTTATGGTCTTAGTGCAGTTACTGGAAAAATATAAATTCCAGTTTCTGGGTCTTGTGCGATTACATCTGTAAATCCAACAATAACACACATAAATTTAGGCTTTTTTACCATATTATCATATAAGTTTAATAAATTCTTTTTAGCTTCTTCAACATCTTTATATCCTAGTTTTATTTCAGCAATTGCATATTCACCATCATTAAATTCTAATATCGCATCCCGAGTTTCGCACTTATAAAATGTAAAAAAGTCTATTTTTCGTTGAAAATAGGCTTTTCTTTTTAAATAAAG